>JBBSKK010000156.1:0-7091 GCA_038256395.1 Cytophagales bacterium
AAAGACCGGATTTCCCAACAAAATCCTGATTACCAGCAAGAACTACCTTTCGCGGATCTTACGGTTATGTCTGACAAAAGCTACGAAAGCCTATTGCTCACCGACGACGACCTGTACTTCGGCAGTCCCTCGGTCAAAGAGCCGCATGCCTACCTGCCCTTGCTTTTACAAAATAAAAATTGGCCCTTCCAGCGCGCGTATAGCCGTCAATTCTGGAATGGTAAGGACGGGGTGCTTCGCGTCTAGCGGGTAGGCATGACTTACATGACTTACTTGAAGACGGGCGGAGACGGGCGAGACGCCCGTACCACATTCGCAACCATGCTGCCTGATCTGACGTATAAAGGTTAAAGTTTTCAGAAAAAACCTTCACCCTCATGGAAGCAAAATCAATCGCCTTTCTTTTATTCTTGTTTGCGGCCCTTTCGTGCGTTGCCCAGAAACCCAATCAGAATATTAAAGATGGTCTGGCCATCCAGGGCTACGACCCGGTAAGCTATTTCAAGGATAAACCGATAGAAGGAAAAAAAGAATTCTCGAAGCAGTACAAGGGAGCCACTTATCGGTTTGCTACCTCGCAAAATCGGGATGAGTTTGCCAAGAAATCGGAAAAATACACGCCCGAGTACGGCGGCTGGTGTGCCTACGCCATGGCCGATGGCGACAAAGTGAGCATCGACCCCGAAACGTATAAAATCATTGACGGAAAACTTTACCTGTTCTACCACACATTTTTCAGCAACACCCTGGCCAAGTGGAACGAGGACGAAAATAAACTCCATCAGAAAGCGGACGCGGCCTGGCAAAAGATCGAGAAAAACTAGCTAAACCGACACTCATCACTCATCACTCATCATTACAGATCGTGCCTCGCCTCCTCACAAAAATCTTCCGCTACGAATTCTGGCCCTTCGGTCTCTTCTACATCCCGCCGCTGCTGTACTGGGCTTTGCTTTCGTTGAAAAACCGCTCGTTCATGCACTTCACGGCGGCCAATCCGGCCATTCCGGCGAGTGGTTTTTTCGGTGAATCCAAGAAAGAAATTTTCGCCCTGATCGACGATAAATATCTGCCCACAACGCACTTCATCCCGGCCGGAACGCTCTATGAAGGTGTTGTCGAACTCCTGGACGAAAACGAAATCACCGCGCCATTCATCCTGAAACCCAACGTGGGCGAGCGCGGCGACCAGGTGACCAAAATCACCTGCGTGGAAGAATTGCTAAAGTACGTGGGAAAGGGCCTGACCGAAGACTGCATCGCCCAGGAATACGTCGAATCACTGCTGGAATTTGGCGTGATGTACGCGCGGCGACCCAGCGAAAAGCGGGGGCGCGTGACCTCCGTAACCCAGAAGGAATTCCTGCACGTGCGGGGCGACGGCTACGCCACGGTACGCGAGTTACTGGAAAAAAACCTCCGCGCCCGCATGGCCCGCGAAGTCCTGGAAGCCCGCATGGGCGATACCCTGAACAAGGTACCACCCCGAGGAAGCTACGAATGCGTACAGCCCATCGGCAATCACTGCTTGGGAACGGCATTCCTGAACGCCAATGATCTCATCGACGAGCGACTGCACGACGTTTTCAACGAAATCGCCAACGTCATTCCCGGCTTTTACTACGGGAGGTTCGACCTGCGCGTCAATTCGTTGGCAGATTTGTACGCCGGGAAGGTGAAGATTTTGGAACTGAACGGTATCAGCTCCGAGGCGGGGCATATTTATGACCCCAAATACAATCTCTTCAAAGCCTACCGCGATATTTTCCGGCATATGCGGCTAGTGTCCGACATCGGGCAGGAAAATGTCGCACTCGGCGTAAAGCCTTTGGCTTTTATCGATTTGTTAAAAACTACCAAAGAACATTTCTCCGGCGTCCGCAACCCTACACATCACAAATCACCACCCCTTCCCGCAGCGAAGTGAGCGGATCGCGCTTGGGAATGAATTCCTGCGCCACATAACCCTTGAAACCTGTCGCCAGGATTGCTTTCATAATGGCCGGATAGTATAGTTCTTGTGACTCGTCGATTTCGTTACGGCCCGGTACGCCGCCCGTGTGGTAGTGGTTGATATATTGGTGGTTATCCTGAATCGTGCGGATGACGTCGCCCTCCATAATCTGCATGTGGTAGATGTCGTAGAGCAGTTTGAAATTATCACTACCCACGCGCTTGCAAAGTTCTACGCCCCAGTTGGTGTGGTCGCACATATAGTCGGGGTGGTTGACCTTGCTGTTTAGCAGTTCCATCGTCACCGTGACCTTGTGCTTTTCAGCGGAATTCATCAGGCGTTTCAGGCCGATGGCGCAGTTTTCCAGGCCCTGCTCGTCGCTCATGCCGTGGCGGTTGCCCGAAAAACAAATCACCTTGTCGAGTCCGGCGTTGGCTAGTTTTGGAAAAATGGCCTCGAAGCTCTCCACGAGTTCATCGTGTAATTTAAGATCGTTGAAACCGTTTACGATCCCCTTGCCCGCCCCCTGTGGCATGGCCGAGGTAAGATCGTACTTTTTCAGGATCGGCCATTCGTCGGGTCCAGTAAGTTCGATGGAGGTCAGGCCGATTTTCTTGGCGGCCTTGCACAAATCCTCGAATTCGATCTTGCTGTAGCACCAGCGGCAAACCGAGTGGTTGACGTTACCGCTGAGTCCCACGGCCTTATCAGCCGCCCCCAGGCGTTCTCCGAGTGAATCGGCCACGGGCAACCCCACGGCCAGCCCGGCCATTTTCTTAACCATGTCTCTGCGGTTGGTATTCATAATTTTGTTGAATAGTTGAATCGTGTAATGGTGTAATTGATGTTGAATTGATTTTCTGTTTAACCGTTTAACTTTTTAACCGTGTAATACAATTTATTATGAATCAAAAGTCTAAACAAATAAACAAGACGCCAATTCAGCATCAATTACACAGTTCAACAATTACACGATTACACAACCTTCCCTACAATTCCCTCACCCGAATGTTCCGGTACCATACCTTGTCGCCGTGGTCCTGCAAGGCAATCGAGCCTTTGTCGAAGGTGCCGAAGTCCTTCCATTGCTTGAACTTGCTGTTGGCGACCATTTTGTCCCACTGCGGTCCTTTGGTAGGAAAATCGACCATTTTTTCACCGTTGAGCCAGCTTTCGCCTTTGCCGTCTTTGATGACGATTCGGGCTTTGTTCCATTCTCCGGCGGGCTTCACCACGGTGGTGTCGCTGGGTGGCAGCAGGTCATACAGCGCTCCGGCTTTGTGGCTACCCGATTTTCCGGCGAAGGAGTCGGGGTGCCGCTTGTCGTCGAGTACCTGAATCTCCGGCCCCGTCGTGTAGGGGCAGCAGTAGTCGGCGCCTTCCTTCACGTGGTACATGATGCCGCTGTTGCCGCGCTCGCTGATTTTCCATTCCAATTCCAGCTCGAAGTCGCCGTATTCCTTCTCGGTTAGCAGGTCGCCGCCTTTCTTATCGGCCAGCACCATCGCACCGTCTTCCACTTTCCAGCCCGTGATCGGACCGCCCTTCCATTTCTTCCAGCCGTCAAGGTTTTTGCCGTTGAACAGCGTTTCCCACTTTCCTTTTTTTGTGTTCGGGGTAAAGGATGCCATCAGACTCACCAGGCAAAGGGCCATGAAGGCGGCAAAATAAGATTTTGTTGATTTCATAGAAATTCAAAAATGCGTTTAGATAAATACACGGCAAGAAACGACAACGGGCCGTAGCTATTGCCGCGCTTTACCTAGCAAAGATCGTTTTGGCTTGGATTTACCCAAAAAACAAAAACCGGAAAGTGTTTTTTTAGAAAACTTGGAGGTGATGCGTGCCTTCGTGGAGGAAATCCTGGTAAAATACGCTCACCTCACCCGACTGCGCCCGAATCTGCGTGATGGAAACCGTTTTCAGATTTCCCCGATCGACCCGCAGGTCATTGGCCGGGTCCCCTTTCCCGGCGGAAGCGTGGAAAGCATTGATTTCGGAGGCTACGTCGGTATGCGGCGCGGCCAGCCACGTCTGGAACCAGCCTTCACGCTCATGTACCACCGTTTCGGAGTAAAGCGTCACCGACGACCAGATGCGCGGCCTGTCCGCCGGAAGGCATTTGAAATGCGCCTGCGTGCCATCCCAGCGCAATTCGTGCAGCGTGGGAAAATCGTTCGCTTTGTCCACTATGACCAGCGTGAACGGCTCGATCTCCGTAAAATCGTACGCCCTGGCAAAAGTGTGGGGCGAATCGTAGGAAAAAGCATCCAGCACCACCAGCCCCCGGCTGCGGCGGTAGGGCGGGCGATGGGCGTGTTTCTGAAAGGCTCCATTCAGCAAACAGAGCGTGCGGCGTTCCGTCGTCGCGATCCAGGTACCCCCGGCCTGGGCGTCCTTGGGGAAAGCAATGAGTTGTTCCCCGATCAGATAGCGGCGGGGCGGAATGGCGGCGGGTCGCCGGATACTCTCGTCGCGGTTGGAAGTCAGGATGAAGCCGCCATCAGCTTCCGGCAAATAGGTTACGACGCACATTCGGCCTCACGGTGTTGCAGGGTGGAGTGCGCTACCCCGAAGGACGCGGGCAGGGTAACATGGGGCAAATGGTGGGCTACGGCCATCTTGACGATGGCCATGTGATGCACGGCGTGTTCGATCAGATAGACCAACTCGCGGGCCAGCGAGGTGGGTGCCAGCGTCCCGGCGGCATCGCCGTAGATGGCCAGGAGTTGCAGCGGCTGGTCGGTGTGCCAGTCGGCCACTTCGTCGCTGAGTTCGCCCAAGATTTGGCGGGTGTAGGCGAGGTCGTTTTCCAATTGGTGATTGCGCTCGCGGTCGTCGTAGTTTACGATGCCTGTCTCCATTTGCCGACTCAGGCAAACGTAGAACTCGATTACGTGGCGGAGGTGTTGCCCCACGCTGCTTCCCTGCAAAATGGGGAGACTGTCCGAGTAGGAGGCCTTTTCCATTTGGTTCAGTAGTAGTTGGAGTTGAGCGATAATTTCGCGGGTAGTCGCGTGTAGTTGATTCATGGAGGGTGTACGTCGTTGGCCTTTTTTATTGGGCAAAAGGGGAAAAAGACACCGCCACCATCGGCAGCAGAGACTTATAACGGAAGCGGTCGTTGTCGAAGGTCAGCTTGCGGTCGGTAGTGTACTCAATAAAGTTAAAGCTCAGTCCTGCCCGCAGCGCGACCCGGTCGTTGAACCAGTAGCGGGCGTAGAGTTCGGAGTTGAGGTTGCCCAGGTCATTGTCACTCACTAGCAACAGATTGAAGGACGTGGGCTTGGCCGTCTGCACGGAATTGTCCAATGCCTTCGACTCCGAGGCCGAGTGAAAACGGCCCGTCTGCTGTGCCCCAAAGGAAAGCCCGATGGCGTCGATGTTGAAACCGACTTCAAACCGCTTGGATAACGCAAACTGCAAGTTGATGACCGCGTTCAGGGCGTTGGTCTGCACTTTGTTTAGGGTGAGGGTGTCGAAGTTGGATAGAATATTTTCCGAAAAAAGTACGCTGGGACTGGTTTTGCCAGAGGTCAATTTGGCCGGCGCGGTAATGAAATCAGTATTTTTGCCCGCGAAACCCGTATAGCGGATACCCCAGCCGATCTTGAAGCGGCCTCCGTAGAGATTTTGGTAGGATAAGGCCAGGGATCCACCGTTGCCCGCCGCGAGGGCGACGTCCAGGTATTTTTGGCGGCGCGGTCCTTCGTATTGGGCGAAGGCATTGCCCGAAATCAAAGCCGCGAGGAGGAGAATTGATAAGGTTCGCATGAGAATTGGCGTAAAAAGGGTAGCTTGTTGAATAAAAATGAGGGTTTCTTTCCGGCTTACGGTTTAAATACGACAGAAAGCGGGGAGCGGGTTGCTTTCTGGCTAGAAAAAAGATTAGATGGAAGAATTAAAGCCGTTTTTACTCTTCGGCGTCACGCTGGTAGTGAGTTTCGCCGGGTCGCTGCAACTGGGACCGGCCAACCTGGCGGTCATCCATACCAGCCTCACCGAAGGCCCGGCGGCCTCCTGGCGAACGGCCATTGGCGGTGCCCTTCCCGAGCTACTTTACGCCGGACTCGCCGCCTACACGGTAGCCAGCCTGCAAGGAGCACTTGAATGGCCTTATTCGTCCTGGATTATCAATACGATTTTGTTAGGGATTGGAATGTATTGGTTTTTGCAAAAAAAGGCTCCTATCGACCTTGAACCTGCCTCACCCGAGACTACCCATCGCGAAGCCTTGCTACGTGGCCTGGTCGCTGGCCTGCTGAATCCCCAACTTTATCCCTTTTGGGTGCTAATTTTGGCAGGATACCGCAACTACCCACTGCTATCGGTACAGACGCCTATCGAGTCGGTAAGCTTTGCGGCGGGCGCAGCAGCGGGAGCCTTCGGTCTGCTGGGCCTGGTTGCCTGGCTCACCAACCGTTACCGCGAAAAAATGGTCCAAAAACTTAGCGGCTGGCCCATCCAACGCATCCTGGGCGGACTGTTGGTAATTATGGCAATAATAGGCTATGCCAAGCAGGCAGTAGGCTGTTAGGTAATCGGTTAGTGAATTTCATCACTCATCATTCATCACTCATCACTCATCATTATGACCATCTTTTCAAAAATCGTTGCGGGTGAAATTCCCTGTCACAAAATAGCCGAATCGGCCGATTTCCTGGCTTTCCTGGACGTCAATCCGATTGCCAAAGGCCATACGCTGGTCATTCCTAAAAAAGAAGTCGATTATATTTTCGACCTCGACGATGGGCTATACGTTGGGTTGATGCAATTCGCCAAAAAAATCGCCCCGGCCCTCGAAGCGGTCGTTCCCTGCCAGCGCATCGGCGTGAGCGTCATCGGTCTGGAAGTACCGCACGCCCACGTCCACCTCGTTCCGCTCAACCGGATGGCGGATATGGATTTTGGAAAAAAAATAAAGATGTCGGCGGAAGAATTGGCGGAACTGGCCACCAGCATCCGGCAAAAAGTGGTCGAGTGATCTATCGCCAGCGGTAATTGGTGGATTTTGAGGAAGCAGGAATCCCAAATTCCTTTCGCAGCGAAAGCGTGACGCCCGCCGCACCGGGATACAACCCGCCCCGGTCGGTAGCCAGGGCGGCTTTCAAAATCGTGCCGCCCAGCCACTCGGTGT
>JBBSKK010000157.1:0-7014 GCA_038256395.1 Cytophagales bacterium
CGCTGGTGGGCCGCTACGGCAACCGCATCGCCGGGGGCGAGTTCAAACTGGATGACCAAACCTACACCTTAGTCAAGAACAATGGCCCCAACCACCTGCACGGCGGCAAGAAGGGTTTTGACAAGAAAGTCTGGCAAGCCGAGGAGATAAACGACGGCACGAACGTGGGACTGAAACTCACCACGACCAGCGCCGACATGGAAGAAGGCTACCCCGGCAAGCTCGACATGACCGTCACTTACACGCTGACCAACGATGGTGAATTGAAGATCGACTACCAAGCCACGACCGACAAGCCAACGATCATCAACCTGACCAACCACTGCTACTTCAACCTCACGGGTATGAAGCGCGATGTGCTGGATCATGTGGTAAAGATTAACTCCGATAGCCTGGTGGCGGTGGATGCGACGCTGATTCCTACCGGAAAACTGATTTCGGTGACCGGAACGGCCTTCGATTTTCGGACACCCACGGCCATTGGCGAGAGAATCGATGACGAGAGCGACGAGCAAATCAAAATGGGCGGTGGCTACGATCACTGTTGGGCTATCGACCGCGTCGGCAAGAACATGGCGCTGGCTGCTACAGTCTATGAACCCACCAGCGGGCGGGTACTGGAAGTATCCACCACTGAGCCGGGAGTACAGTTTTACACGGGCAATCACCTGAATGGCAACGTAAGCGGCAAGGGCGTTACCTACTCCAAGCGCATGGGCTTCTGCCTGGAAACCGAGCATTACCCCGATTCGCCGAATCAGCCGCAATTCCCCTCGGTGGTGCTGCGTCCGGGTGAGACGTACAACACTTCGACGGTTTTTAAGATGTTGGTTAGAAAATAGTGGAGAGTGGAGAGTGGAGAGTGGAGAGTGGAGAGTGTTTTTTTGTCCCCAGCCTGGAAATGCGTTTTCGGGCTGGGGATTTTTTTTGCAAAAAAGCTCCTTCAACTATTTCAGTTGGTAGGCTTTGATTTGTTTTTGGTTGATGCCAAAGAGTAGTTTATCGGCTATGGGCAAAATGCTGCGGACGTCGCCTGTGAGGCGGAAGCCGGATTGTTTCTGGGGAATGGCTTTGAAGTTGCCTTGTCCGTCGCCTTTGAGGAGAAGGCCGTAGTTGGCGTCGTATTTTCCTAGGCGTAGTCGTCCCTGACTGATGTTGCCGCCGAGCAGCAAGTCCTTCTTGCCGTCCTT
The DNA here is from genome assembly GCA_038256395.1 of Cytophagales bacterium. GTDB lineage: Bacteria > Bacteroidota > Bacteroidia > Cytophagales > Spirosomataceae > Persicitalea. Next base: position 1,191 of record JBBSKK010000157.1, read on the forward strand.
ATCGTAATCCAGCGACGCGATGGCGAAAACGGGCGAGAATTGCGCTTCCAACGGGAGTTTTTTCAGATGGAATTTACTTCCGGTATTGAGGAAGCAGACGGTTTTCAACTCATTCGCTTCCAATTTTCCGGCGTCTTTCAGTTCCTGGGCGGAAAAAAGGTCGTTGAGCGTCACGTCGGCGTAGCTTTTGTAGTCGGGGTAGCGCGCGCCCATGCTGCTCATTTGCAGCACGAGTTCGTCACGGGTAATGTAGGGATAGTTTTTGCCCTGTACATAAAAACTCAAAATCGGGTCGATGGTGCCGTTGCCGTCGAAATCTTTGTAGTGCAGCGCGGCCATTTCTTTGTCGCTGGCCTTGACTTGGGAATTTAAGCCTTGGTTTCCGGCTATTAAGTCGGGTTTTCCGTCGCCGTTCAGGTCTTCTATAAGTAAAGTGTTCCACCAGCCTTGGTATTCTTTGTCGAAGTAGTCCTTCGTTTTGTCGGTCAGCTTGCCGTTTTCCTGGATAAAAATCGTGATGTGCATCCACTCGCCCACAACTACCAAATCTACTTTTCCGTCGCCATTGAAGTCGGCGCTGGCAGCGTCGGTGACTAAGCCGATTTTGGAAACGGCAGGAGAAACTAGGGATGTTTTATTTGTAAAATTTCCCTTCCCGTCATTGACCAGTAGATAGCTTTCCGGCGTCTCGGGATAACGGCCCGGCACCACGCGACCGCCGACGAACAAATCAGGCTTGCCGTCGCCCGTGAAATCGCCGGCGCAGACAGTTCCGGTGCTGGTCAGCATTTTGGGCAGGGCATTCGGGCTGGGCGTGAAGTTTCCTTGGCCGTCGTTCAAAAAAATCTCGTCCTGAAATCGGGCGTCGTTAGGCGTGAAATCCGCGTAGCCGCCGTGAGCGACGTAGAGGTCGGGTGTCCCGTCGCCGTTGGCATCGAAGAAGACCGCGTCCGTCACCTGGCTGGCCGCGTCGGCGGCAAAGGCGGGTGTAGTTTTCTTGCTAAAATTCCCGCCTTTTTGTTGCAGGAAAAGTTCGCTGGACTGGTCTTTGCCACCGCCCACGAACACGTCTTCCAACCCGTCGCCATTCACATCGGCTTTTACTAAACAAGGGCCGGAAAACGATAGCGGATTGACCAGCAGCGGCTGGCGGTAGAAATCGTTGATTTCCAGTTTGGCATCCTGGTGGGCAATTGGGGAGGAGACTTCTTGAAAAAGTGCATTGACTTTTTCACCCCATTTGAAAGTTTGCCGCGCATCGGCCTCGGACACGGTCAGCAGTTGGTCTATTTTGGGATTCGCCAGCAGCTGCATTTTGCCCGAAGGCCAAACGATGCGCAACGAGTCCACGCTCGACTTTTCTCCCAAACCAAAGTGTAAAATTGGCGACACGCTCGATTGGTAGCCACGGGTCGGCATTTGTTCCAGGTACTGCGTCTGGCCGCCAATGTACAGTGTCAGTTGCGCCCCGATGCCCTGGGTATTCGCGCCTTTGCCCTGAGTTTTTAATTTCAGAAAATGATTTTTGGTTAAAGTGTTGGCTTGGTTCTGATAAATGAAAGCGGGTAGATTCACGTTGTTGACGATCAAATCCAAATCGCCGTCATTGTCCAAGTCGGCGTAGGCCGCGCCGTTGCTGTTCGACGGACGATCCAGTCCCCAGGCGCGGGTGGCGTTTTTGAATTGTAAATTTTTTTTATTCTCAAAAATATAGTTTGTCAGGTTTGAAGACGGAATCTGGTACACCAGTTCCAGCACGTCGGCGCGTTGCATTCCCTGTTGCCGATTCTGGGCGAAGTCGCTCATGTGCTTCAGGAAGTCCATGTTGGTGTAGTCGCGCAGGTAGCCGTTGGTGATGTGGAGGTCTTTCCAGCCGTCGTTGTCGAAGTCGGCGAACAGCGCCGACCAACTCCAATCGGTGTTGGAAAGCCCGGCGAGTTGGCCGATTTCCTGAAACTGCCCGTTGCCGTCGTTGATTTGCAGCATATTGCGCATATACTGGTGATTGAAACCAAGCCGCACGTTCAGATCGAACTTCTGGTAGTTGTCGGGGGCCATCAGGAGTTTCTGGCGGCGGTTGCCCTCGGGCAGCATGTCCAGGGTCAGGATGTCGGGCCGGGCGTCGTTGTTGATGTCGGCCACGTCGCTGCCCATCGAGAAGTGCGAGGTGTGGCCGATCCGGCTGCCGAGTTGGTCTTTGAAACCGCCCTTTTTATCGTTGATATAAAGGTAGTCGGGTACCTGATAATCGTTGGAGACGTAAATATCTGTCCAGCCATCGCCATCGACATCCGCCACGCCCGCGCCGAGACCGTAGGAAAGGGCCGAACCTTGGATACCCGCCGAGCGGGTCACGTCTTTGAACCTGTTGTTGTCGTTGCGATACAGCCGGACGCCGTAAGCCGGATTATCTTCTTTAAGCATCATCTCCGTGCCCAGCTCATTGAGAATGGGCAGCGACTTGGGGTTGTGGTTGAGCAGGAACATATCCAGGTCGCCGTCCTTGTCGTAGTCGAAGAAGGTGGCTTGGGTACTTGTGGACTCGCCCGCCAGGCCATATTCTTTGGCTTGCTCAATGAACTTAGGAACTCCTTTTTCGTCCGGCCCCTGATTGATAAACAGTTGATTGGCCAGGTACTCCGGCGGATAATTCCCCGAGTAACAGACGTAAATATCCAGCTTGCCATCGCCGTTTACGTCGGCCATCGTCACGCCCGTCTTCCAGTTGCCGTCGCGGCCCGCTACGCCCGCCGGGGCCGTGACGTCCTCGAACTTCAACGGTTCGCCGTCGCGATTGCCTTTATTCAGGTAAAGGCAATTGGAAACTTGATTTCCCGAAAAATAAAGGTCATCCAGCCCGTCGCCATTGAGGTCGCCCACGGCCACGCCGCCGCCGTTGTAGAAGTACTCGTACATGAGTACGTTGCCGTTCAGGCTTTCAGTGAGGGTATTTTCAAAGGTGACGCCCGTTTGCTCGGGGGCGAGCAGCCTGAAGAGTGGATTTTCGGGCGCAGCTTCTTCTTGGTTTTCGTTGGTTTGTTTTTGGCAACTTGATAGTAGTAGGACACCCAGAAATATTGCTATGACTCGGCTTGAGTACCCTCTGATCAACCTATTGCTAGTAATTCGAAACCGATAAAAAACCGTAGGCTTGACCGATTTTGTAGCCCCCGATGAAATCGGGGGTAGCGCATAAAATGCAGATTTACCACAAGTTCCATAGGAACGACCGATAAAAGGGAAAGAGTTGCTTTTCGTATCGCTCGGCCCCAGTGGGGATTTGAGCAAAATATAGAATGAAATATAATCGGCCATCCCTACGGGATTTTGGAAATTTCTCTGCTCTGTTTTTCCTTCCCCCCCAATAAATTGGGCGGCTACAAAATCGTTCATCCCTACGGGATTGCAAGGTCTGCCTATCATTAAAATGCGGTTGAATTCTAATTTTTCAAAAAAACAGGTTTTTAAAAATGCAAAAAAGAATCCGGGCCGACAAACTGCCGACCCGGATTCTTTACAAAATTATCAGTACAAAGCCGCTTACTGTGTGTAGCCGGGATTCTGTACCAACTTATCGTTCCGGTTTTGCTCGGCGCGAGAGATTGGCAAGAAATACAGTTTGTCATCCCAGGCGCGGTTTTCCTTACCGGGGTCGATCAGGAATGGCGAGTAGGTGTAGTTGTAATTCTCCTTGCTGTATTTGTACACCTTCACTTCCTTGCCGGGTTTCAAGTTACCCACGATTTGGATGCCATCGGCTTTGCGGCCCAGCGTCGGGGGGGCAATCATCCAGCGGCGGGCATCGTGATAGCGTTGCTCTTCATAAACCATCTCGATGCGCTTCTCGTTGCGGAACTTGTCCACAAGCGCCTGGCCCGTGGCCGTAATGGCGGGCATGCCCGAACGAAAGCGAATCTTGTTGAGCCAGTCGCGGGCTTCGGCTTCGTTACCGAGGGCAAGGTTGGCCTCGATGTAGTTGAACACCGCTTCGGTATAGCGCAGGATCGGCCAAGGGATTTCCTGCCAGGTATTCTGGTCCACGATGGCCGGGTTAGGATCTGTAAACTTACGGAAGTAGTAACCCGTGTAGCTGCCGTTCCAGTCCTCGATGGAACTGTTGCGGGTATCGAGGCCAAAGTGGGTCACCTTCTTGCCCGTGGCGTCGATTACCTCGTAACGTCCGGTTTGAATCTGACTGGCAGGGTCCTTGGGTAAGTTGGCATTTGAGCGCACCTTCCAGGGCGAGCCCTCGTGCAGAATAGAAGCATCAAGACGCGGATCGCGGTTGACGTAAGGGTCGGCGGCGTGAGCGGGATTTTTCCAATCGAACTTAGTGCCGTCCATCATCTCGTAGTCGTCCACCAGCAGTTGAATGGGCGTGTTGCCCGCCCAGTTGTTGTAGCCGTTCGGACCATTGTAAAGCCCGATGCGGCCCCCGTTTTCGCGCTTGGCACTGGTGAAGTAGCGGGCCAGCAGTAACTCCGTTTGGCCACCATTGCGAGCCAGCGAGAGATTCATATAGTTGGTAGTACCCTGCTCGGGACTGACGGGCGCGGTCAAATTGAACATGAATCCTTTGTTCAAATCTACAACTGCCTTGGAGGCGGCTCTAGCTTTCTCCCAGCGTTCGGCGCGGGTACCACTTACGTAGCCGATCAGTTCAGGCTTGGCAAAGCTGGCAATGGTCGAAGATTTGGCCTTAACAGTGGGAACATCATGCAAGTCACTAGCTGCGTAGGTCAGGATGCGTGACTTCAAAGCCAGGGCCGCTTCTTTGGAAGCGCGACCCGAAGCCATTTTCTTGCCATCGAGTAACGTTGCGGCTTCATCCAGGTCTTTCACGATAAAGTTTACTGTCTCGGCCCAGGTATTGCGGGGAGCGAGGTAATCGTCCTCGCCGAGTCCGTAGGCCCGGTCGATCAGGGCCACCCCACCGTAGTAGCGGGCTAACTGATGATAGTAATAAGCCCGCATAAACTTTGCTTCACCCTGCAATCTTTCCACAATGTTATTGGTGTTGGGAAACTGTGGATTAGCCAGGTTTTCCAGCGCAAGGTTAGCCGCCCGGATGCGGGAATACATCGTGTTCCAACGGAGATTGGTACTCACCCAACCAATGTCTTCGGGGTTAGAGCGGCCCTCGGTAATCGTCGTGATGCCCCGTCCGGGGTGCGTAAAGATGGCTTCGTCGGTCAACGAAGCCAGCGACTGCTCTTCGAAGCCGCCGTTGTTGAAGCCGGCATAAATCTCCGTCACGAAGGCTTCCGCCAGGGCAGCGTCCGACCAGACGGCGGACTGCGAGATTTCGCTGAGCGGCTCGGTGTTCACAAAGTCGTCGTTGCAACTGGTAAAAGTTACCGTAGCTGCGACAAACGCCAATGCCAAGAATTTAAATTTTTTCATAATAATTTGATTTTTTTAGTTAGAAGGTAGCAGTCAAACCGAAGTTGACCACTTTTGTTTGCGGGTAGTAGCGGCCCAACGAGTTGTCGGCTTCGGGATCGAACGAGGTCATTTTGGTGAAGGTAGCCAAGTTCAGTCCGTTGAAATACACCCGGAAAGCACTCAGACCCGCCTTGCTGACAATATTGGTAGGGATCGAATAGCCCAACTCCAGGTTTTTCAAGCGAATGTAGTCCGTGCTGCGCAGCCAGTAGTCGTTATTGCTGGAGAAGTATTGGTCACTCCTATTAGCTATACGCGGATGAACGCTGCTTGGATTGTCGATGGTCCAGCGATTGTCGGCAATTTCCTGTAAATAGTTACCGATGTTACCCGACTCGCCCGCGCTGATGTACTGCTTCGCTCCGGCGGCACCCTGGAA
>JBBSKK010000158.1:0-7003 GCA_038256395.1 Cytophagales bacterium
ATAGCTGATTCCTTTTACCTGCGCCATCGTGGTAGGCGCGACAGCGCCCAGCATTCCTAAGCCGAGCAGCGTCGATAGCAGTTGCTTTTTTAGTGATTTTCTCATAATCTGATTTTTGTATTTTATAAATAATTGTCGTCGGAAAACCCGTTTCCGACTCCATTGGTGTGCAATGGACTTACCCCAACCAAATCCCCCCTTATTCCTACGCAATCCTCTTCGAAACTTTTTATCCGAGAACCGAAAGAGCGAGCCGACTCCGATAGGTCAATTGTATTTTAGGCCGATAAATAAATGTACCAATGACGATTTACCGCTCTATTTCATCTGAGATTGCGTCCGATTCACCCAACTACTTCCTAAATTGTGGAATCTTGTTCAGGTGGGGAAATTCCACCGCTTTTTTCAGAGTTTAGTGACATCTTACTTGATTGGACTAGCATTATGGTGGGCATTATGAAGAGTTTTTGCCCCGATTCAGGGAAATTAAACCAGATTGGCCCATATTTGTCCCTGCTCCGTCACCTAAAAACCCTTCCGATGAATTATTTCCGTAAAATCCCTGCCCTGCTGGCTCTGTTTTTTTTAACCCAATGCGCCACGACTTCCAATCCATCCCAAACTACGTCTTCCGGCGGCGCTAACACCCGGGTCAATGAAGAAGTAACGGCTACCACCGACAACAGCACACTCGACAAAGGCTGCCCACTCGACAAGTTGCAGTGGCTCTACGCTAGTGACAAATTCGACCTCGCCCGGCAAAACCAGCTCGCCGACACGCTTGCCCAAGCTGCCCGCACCGACGCCGCCACGCTCGACCGCATGGCGGCCAACCGCAACAATAATCCAATGGCCGCTTCATCGGCCCTGAAAACTTTGGTGGAAAAAATGGCTGCGACCCGCGTTCCGGTGAGTGAGGAATTTTATAAGCAATACAGTAGCAGCCGCATGGCGATGTGCGCCGTAATGGACGCCCTGCGCAGCGGCTCCATCAAGCAGGACGAAAGTTCGAAAGTGGCCGGGAACACTTTTCGGGAGGTGGCCAAGTCTTTTGAAAGCCTGAAAACCAATTAATCTGACTCTCTCATGAGAAAGTGTATCCTCGCTCTGCTTTCGCTTTTGGCCTGGGCCCAAACAGCGATTTGTCAAGATTACAAAGGATTGAAAGACTATTACCGCGACTATTTCACGGTAGGCGTGTCGGTGGCCCCGCAGTCGATAGCGCCGGGCGACGAAGCAGAACTCATCAAGAAAAACTTCGTCAGCCTGACGGCGGAAAACGTGATGAAACCCCAGCCCATTCATCCCGAAGAAGACCGCTACAACTGGGAACCCGCCGACCAAATCGTGGATTTCGCCCAAGCCAACGGGCTGAGAATGCGCGGCCACACCCTCTGTTGGCACAATCAAACGCCCAAGTGGTTTTTTGAGGATAAAGATGGCAACCCCGCCAGCCGGGAACTGCTGCTGCAACGCCTTCGCGACCACATTCATGCCGTAGTGGGCCGCTATAAGGGAAAAGTGTACGCCTGGGATGTAGTGAACGAAGCCATCTCCGAGCAGCCCGATAAAATGTACCGCCCCACCAAATGGTACCAGATGTTGGGCGAAGAGTACATCGCCAAAGCCTTCGAATACGCCCACGAAGCCGACCCCGACGCGCTGCTTTTCTACAACGATTTCGACACCGAAAAACCCGCCAAGCGTGACCATGTGTACGCTATGCTAAAAGGCTTGCTGGACAAAGGCGTCCCCATTCACGGTATGGGTTTGCAGGGGCATTGGTCCATTTACGACGACCTGACGGCGGCTGGCCTGGAAGAATCCATCACCCGCTTCGCCAGCCTGGGCCTGACGGTACAGATCACGGAGCTGGATATTTCGGTTTATCCCAAAGACTGGAACCGCAAGGAACGGCGCGCGAGCGACACGACTTCCTTCACGCCCGAGAAGGAACAGATGCAGATCGGCAAGTACAAAATGATTTTCGATGTTCTGCGCAAGCACAACGACAAAGTTTCCGGCGTCACGTTCTGGAATATCTCCGATCGGAAGTCTTGGCTCGATACTTTTCCTATCAAAGGTCGGAAAGACTATCCGCTGCTTTTCGACGAAGCCTTGCAACCCAAGAAAGTCTACTGGAAGGTGGTAGGTTTTGAGAAGTAAGGCTATTTGGGGTTAAACGGAATTATCCCTACTATTGTGCCGCAAATTAGCCACAGCCCATGAAACAGACTGCCGCCGTATCCACTGAATCGGGTAGCCCGATACTCAATCGTAAAGACTTGACTGCTTACTTCCTGGTGGCGGGGACCGGGGCGGTAGTGCAGTTGGTATGCAGCAGTTTATTACAAGATTGGTTCGGTCTCAGCTTTCAGCAATCCATTTGGCCCTCCTACCTGCTTTCGCTGATCGTAGGCTTTGTCCTTACCAAGCTGTTCGCCTTCGATGCCCGGCGCACCAATCAGACCAACCGCGAGATGGTGAAGTTCCTTATGGTGGCGCTCTTTTCGGGCTTCGTTACGGACATGGCTACGCGCTTTGCTTATTTTGTCTCCAATAATTACTTCGAGATTTACGCCTGGCAGATTCCCCTTTCCAGCAAGACCGTGAATGTCAACCAAATGCTGTGCTACATTTTCGGCATGGGATGCAGCTTTATTAGCAACTATACATTGCACAAGACCTTCACTTTCAGAAGTACAGGCTTCTACGATCGGCTGAAAACGCTCATCAAATAACAGCCTTTACAGCCTTTCCAAAATCACCGCCGACGCTCCTCCCCCACCATTACAAATAGCCGCCAGGCCGTAGCGGCCTTGTTTTTGGTGCAAGACGTTAATGAGCGTTCCCATGATCCGCGCGCCCGATACGCCCAGCGGATGCCCCAGCGACACGGCCCCGCCAAAAAGATTAACCTTGTCAGGTTCAAGGCCCAACTCTTTCATATAGGCCAGTGCCACTACGGCGAAGGCTTCGTTGATTTCAAAATAGTCGATATCCGAAAGCTGCATCCCGGCTTTTTTCAACACTTTGCGAGTGGCCGCGATGGGCGTGGTCGTGAACCAAATGGGTTCCTGCTCGGCGTCGGCGTAAGCCACAATACGAGCGATGGGTTTTAAGTTTAGCTCCTTTACTTTCCTTCCACTGGCCAGAATCATGGCCACGCCGCCGTCGTTGATGGTCGAGGCGTTGGCCGCCGTAACGGTACCATCCGTCGAAAACACCGGGCGCAAAGTCGGGATTTTCTCAAAATTCACTTTCTTGAATTCCTCGTCCTCGCTCACCAGCAATGGTTCGCCCTTGCGCTGCGGTACTTCCACCGCCACGATTTCCTCTTTCAGATAACCTTTTTCGTTCGCCTCAGCGCTGCGCTGATAGGAGCGGATGGCGTACTCGTCTTTTTGCTCGCGGGTGATTTCGCGCTGCGTGGCGGTGCGGTCGCCGCAAACACCCATCGCGCAATGGTCGTAGGCGTCGGTGAGGCCATCGCGGAGGAGACCGTCCACCACTTCGCCGTTGCCGTAGCCGTAGCCATAACGGGCTTTGGGCAGGTAAAACGGAATCTGCGACATGTTTTCCATGCCGCCCGCCACCAGCAAGTCGGCGTCGGCCAGCCGAATGGCCTGAGCCGCCAGCGTGGCTGATTTCATGCCCGAAGCGCACAATTTATTGACCGTCGTGCAAATGGTTTCGTGGGCCAACCCAGCCCCGAGGGCGGCTTGCCGCGCGGGAGCCTGACCGAGGTTAGCCGAAACGACATTGCCCATATAAACCTCCTCGATAAGCGCGGGGTCGAGGTTTATCTTTTCGATGGCCCCTTTGATGGCTTTGGCACCCAGTTCGGTAGCGGAAACTGAGGAAAGTACTCCGCCGAAGCTACCGATTGGGGTGCGGGCAGTAGAGAGGATATAGGCTTCTTCGGTCATGGAATAGTCGAAATGGTGCAAAAAAGGAGAAAGCTAACTTTGTTTTTGAAACTACAGCTCAACGTCGTTCATACTGTCTATCAAGTCATCGAGATCGCCTATATTAGGAGGGACGGGATTCTTCTCCATCGAGTTACGAGCCTCCTCCATGCCTCGCCAAAATTCCTGCTGGTCAAAATTCTCCCGACCGGAAGTCGTGAGTTTTACGGTAACGGGCTGCTTTTTGTCTTTGAAAAAATCAGGCATTTTTCTGAGGAGTTGTTCGTCCATCTCATTCGGGTTTACTACAAAAGTCGCTCCCATTGGTTTTACAATATTGTTACGCTCAGATTGGTCAACGGCTGAATCCGTACGAAGTCTTTTCGGTTGTAGGTAATCAGTTCGGTACAGCCGTAGGCTTCGGCCATAGCGGTGTGGAGACAGTCATTGATATGCTTAAAACCAATTTGTCGAGCCAACTTAAAAGCTCGATCAAAAATACCGGGGCTATAATCCTGAATCCTGTAGTTCGGAAGAGTGCCACTTTGCATAGGCGTCCTCAATCTCAGCCTGCTCGACCTTTATCTTCGCCAGCGCATAGGTCAATCCCTGCAAGGAGAGCAGAATAATGAAAAAAGTTTGATTCGCTGCCGACTCAGCATACAACTTTTTGGCTTGCAACTGTTTCTCCGTGTCTTGCTCGACTAGATAGTTGACCAATACGTCCGTATCGAAATAGCGCATACCTATAATTCCACATCATTTACATCATCAATGATGTCGTTGATGTCAAACCCCGGCGGAAAGTCGGCAGGGGTCAATTTGATACTCTTACGAATCTCCTCCATTTCCAGAAAAACCTCATATTGGCTCTTCTTGGGCGCGATTTCGGGCGTCTTCGCCTTGATGACCACCTTGCCAGCATCTTGAAATTTCTTTTTGAAATTTTCCAGCCACTCGGGAGTGAGTTCCTCAACGCTTAGTTCGTAGGTCGCTTCCATAGATTTTCAGTTTTTTATTTCCCAACAAGATAACGAATTTCTCCCTACACCATTTCCTTATACTGCATCTGGTAGAGGTTGGCGTAAAAGCCTTCCATGGCCAAAAGTTCTTCATGGGTTCCTTCCTCCTTGATTTCCCCTTTGTCCAGCACGATGATCTTGTCGGCCTCCTGGATGGTGGAAAGGCGGTGGGCGATGACAATGGCCGTGCGGCCTTTCATGAGTTTTTCGATGGCTTTTTGGATAAGTTCCTCCGTCTCGCTGTCCACCGAGGAGGTCGCTTCGTCCAGCACCATGATTTTGGGGTCGTGGACCATAGCCCGCACGAACGAAATCAACTGCCGCTGCCCGACGCTCAGCGTACTGCCCCGCTCCATTACGTTGTACTCGTAGCCGCCCGGCAGCCGCTCGATGAACTCATGAACGCCCACCAGCTTGGCGGCTTCCACGATTTGGGCGTGGGTGATGCTGGGATTGCCGAGGGTAATGTTGTTCTCGATGGTATCAGAAAACAGGAACACATCCTGCAACACCACGCCGATGTTCCGCCGCAGGGCCGTGAGTTCGTAATCGTGGATGTCCACGCCGTCGATCAGGATTTCGCCCTTGTTTATTTCGTAAAAACGACTCAGTAGATTGATCACGGATGATTTGCCCGCGCCCGTCGCCCCCACGAAAGCGATGGTTTCGCCTTCATTCATGTGGAAATTGATGTCTTTCAACACGTACTCCTCTTCGTTATAGGCAAACCACACGTCCTTGAATTCCACTTTGCCACGTACGGTTTCGGGTTCGTAGGTGCCGTTGTTTTCGGTGTAGTCGTCGCTGTCGAGAAGTTTGATGATGCGGTCGGTGCTGACGATGCCCATTTGCAGCGTGTTGAAGCGGTCGGCGAGTTGGCGAATGGGCCGAAAAAAGAGCCCGATGAACATCACGAAAGCCGTCACGGTGCCAAAGGTCACGTCCTGGGCCAGAATCTGCTTCGAGCCATACCACACGACCAGGCCCGTGCCGGCGGCGGCGATGACGTCGGCCACCGGAAAGTAGATAGAATAATAGAGAATGGAGCGGATGTTGGAATCGCGATGGGTAGCGTTGATTCGCTCGAATTTCTCATATTCGGCGTCTTCGCTGCCGAAGATTTGCACGATATTCATGCCCGTGATGTGTTCCTGCACGAAAGAGTTGAGGTTGGAAACGGCGGCGCGCACCTCGTTGAAAGCGTCCTTTATTTTTTCCTTAAAAACGTAGGTACTGATCAACATCAGTGGGATCATCGACAGGCTGATGAGCGAAAGTTTCCAGTCGGTGTAAAACATCACGGCGATGATGAGCGTGAGTTGCAGAATATCGCCCGCAATGGCCGCCATGCCGTCGCTGAACACGTTGGAAAGCGTTTCGATGTCCGAAATGGTACGCGTAACAAGCCGACCAATCGGCGTCTGGTCGAAAAATTTGAGTCGCAAATTGATGATTTTTTCGTATAGCGTCACTCGCAGATCGCGAATGATGTATTGCCCAAGCCAACCCGACAAATAAGTATTGACAAAAGAAACCAGTCCCTGCACGATAAGCACGCCGATCATGATAGCCATCATCAGGGCCAGTTCCTGGTAGTCGCCCGTAGCGATGGGATTGTCGATGGTGTACTTGATGAGCAGCGGTAGCAGCGGCGACAGCACCGCACTCAGCATAATAATGCCGATCAGGCCGAAAAACTGCTTTCTGTACGGCCCAACGAAAGTGTATAGCCGCCGAAGGGTGGGAAGGTCAAAGATCTGACCGCTTTTTTGTTCTTGATTCACGGGAATGGGAGTGTCGATTCAGGGAGGGTAACAATGGAATGGAGAGGAAAGTTGGAGGGAAGGTTCTGTTTAAGTGTTGAATTGTGTAATCGTGTAATTGATGTTTAATCGTTCTTTGTGAATTTGTGTAATCTACTGATAACGGCTAGTTAAACTACACCTTAGCTAAACGTCTCCTTTACATAGTTGCCTACTCAAACAATTTGACAAATCAACGGCAATTCAACGATTACACACTTCAACGATTAAACAACCTTACCGTATCGACTTAGAATTCAGCGTATTGACA
>JBBSKK010000159.1:0-6927 GCA_038256395.1 Cytophagales bacterium
AAACAGGTTCATAGCGGTTCGCCGTGTCCACGCCCATGTCCTTGGCGGGCAGGTCGCGCACGTGGCCGTAGCTAGACATGACGGTGAAATCGGATCCTAAGTATTTTTCAATGGTTTTGGCCTTCGCCGGCGACTCTACGATCACCAGATTTTTCGACATAGCAGGGGAGGTTGGGGTTAGAGGAAATGGTGTTGAATAAGCGTCAAATATAGAGGAGTTTCTTGCAAAACTAAGACCGGGCAGGAAATTGGTAGCGTACAGTACGTATCCTTTTTCCCTTCCATTTTCCCTGCCTATTTAGCAAGAATGGCGACCGAAAGGTTCATTCAAAGCCGCTAAAATAGTCGTTTCAGGTATTTAGAGGGCTTTTAAATTTAGTTGCCACCGCGCAATTGTAGCCACGAAATCGCCGATTTTTCGTACTTTTAGGCTTTCAAGAAAACTATCCATCAAAACGAAGCAAAACCAACCTTATGGCATTTGACTTAGACATGATCAAGGGCGTATATGCCCGCATGGAAGAACGCATCTCCGCCGCCCGCGCAGTCGTGGGCCGTCCTCTCACCCAAGCCGAAAAAATACTGTACTCCCACCTCTGGGAAGGCACCGCGACTCAGGTTTACGAGCGCGGCAAAGCCTACGTGGACTTCGCGCCTGACCGCGTGGCCATGCAGGACGCCACCGCCCAGATGGCCCTGTTGCAATTCATGCAGGCCGGACGCCCGCAGGTGGCGGTACCTTCCACCGGCCCCTGCGACCACCTGATTCAGCCGGAAGTAGGGGCCAAGAAGGATTTGGAAGTAGCCAAGAGTCGAAATAAGGAAGTGTTTGATTTCCTGTCGTCGGTATCCGATAAATACGGCCTGGGCTTCTGGAAGCCCGGCGCGGGCATCATCCACCAGGTAGTTTTGGAAAATTACGCTTTCCCCGGCGGCATGATGATCGGCACTGATTCGCACACCCCCAACGCGGGCGGCCTGGGCATGATCGCCATCGGTGTGGGCGGGGCCGACGCCAGCGATGTAATGTCGGGCCTGGCGTGGGAACTCAAAATGCCGCGACTCATTGGTATCAAACTGACCGGACGGCTGTCGGGCTGGACCTCGGCCAAAGACGTTATCCTGTGGGTAGCCGGACAACTGACCGTAAAAGGCGGCACGGGCTACGTAGTCGAGTATTTCGGTTCCGGCGCAGAAAGCCTGTCCTGCACGGGCAAAGGAACCATCTGTAATATGGGCGCTGAAATTGGTGCAACGACCTCGCTGTTCACCTACGACGAGAAAATGGCCGAATACCTGCGCTCCACCGAGCGGGCCGACATCGCCGAAGCTGCCGACGAAGTCCGCGAACACCTGCGGGCCGACGAGGAAGTTTATGAAAATCCCGAAGAATATTACGATCAGGTCATCGAACTCGATCTCTCGACTTTGGAGCCGCACATCAATGGCCCGTTTACGCCCGATTTGGCGTGGCCGCTATCGAAATTCGCCAAGGCCGTCGTGGAAAACGAGTGGCCCCAGCAGCTGGAAGTGGGTTTGATCGGCTCCTGCACCAACTCCTCTTACGAGGACATGACCCGCGCCGCCTCGGTGGCTAGCCAAGCCTCCAAGAAAAACATCAAGACCAAAGCCGAATTTACCATTACGCCTGGCTCGGAAATGGTGCGCTTCACCGCCGAACGCGACGGTATTCTGGACACTTTCGAGAAAATCGGCGGTGTGGTGCTGGCCAACGCCTGTGGCCCCTGCATCGGGCAGTGGGCGCGGCACATGGACGATCCTTCTCGGAAGAACTCCATCATTACGTCCTTCAACCGGAACTTCGCCAAGCGCAACGATGGCAATATCAGTACCCACGCCTTCGTGGCCTCGCCCGAAATCGTGACCGCCTTCGCCATCGCGGGCGACCTCACGTTTAACCCCATGACCGACAAGCTGACCAACGAAGACGGCCAGGAGGTTATGCTCGATGAGCCACACGGCATCGAACTGCCCATCCAGGGCTTCGACGTGGAGGACGCGGGTTATCAAGATCCCGCCGAGGATGGCAGCCAGGTGCAGGTTGTAGTCGATCCCGAATCGGACCGCCTGCAAATATTGGAACCCTTCAAAGCTTGGGAAGGCACGGACTTAACGGGCTTGAAACTCCTGATTAAGGCCAAGGGTAAATGTACGACAGATCACATTTCGATGGCCGGGCCGTGGTTGAAGTACCGGGGGCATTTGGACAATATTTCCAACAATATGCTCATCGGCGCGATCAACTACTTCAACGACAAGTCGAACATGGTCAAGAACCAACTGTCGGGCGAGTACGGCGAAGTACCCGCCACGCAGCGGATTTACAAGGCCCAGGGCATTGGCACGGTAGTCGTCGGTGACGAGAACTACGGAGAAGGCTCTTCCCGCGAACACGCGGCGATGGAACCCCGCTTTTTAGGCGTGCGAGCAATTATCGTGAAATCTTTTGCCCGTATCCACGAAACCAACCTGAAAAAGCAGGGAATGCTCGGCCTGACTTTTGCCGACCCCGCCGACTATAACAAGGTGCTGGAAGACGACACCATCGACATCCTCGGCCTAACCGAGTTCGCGCCCGGCCAGCAGTTGACAATTAAGCTGCACCACGCCGACGGCACGAAGGAGGAGTTTCCGGTGAACCACACCTACAACCAACAGCAAATCGAGTGGTTCAAGGCGGGTTCAGCGTTAAACATCATTCGGGCATCGGTGGGGGCATAAGGTTCGTGATTTGAAATCCTGATTCTGCAAAACGAAGACCCCGATGAACTTTTTCGGGGTCTTTTTTTGATTTTGAAAAACCTATCCCAAAGTGAATGTGTTCGTGATCCATAGGGGAAACGAACCCTTGTTTCAACGATGAATAGTTCAAAACTACCACGCTAAAATAGCTAGTTGCCCATGTGTCAAAATTACCCTTTGAACTTGATATGACCAACTAAGAACCAGAATCCTACCAGAATTATCATGATTATTCTCCTACGCCGTACTACCATACTCCTTTCCTGCTTTCCTGCTTTCCTCCTTTTCTCCTTAAATTCATTCGCCCAAAAAACCGACTCCCTCGCCGCCACCCAGCTCGAAGAAATCATCGTCAATGCCTTCGAGTCGCGGCGGAATGTGTTGGAAACGACGGCTTCGGTGGGTGTGATCAGCCCGAGGACTTTGGAAAGGTATTCCACAACGACCTTTACCAACGCCGTCAACTCGGTGCCGGGTGTTAGGATGGAGGAGCGGTCGCCGGGGAGTTATCGCTTTTCGGTGCGAGGCAGCTTGCTGCGGTCGCCGTTCGGGGTCAGGAACGTGAAGTTTTACTGGAACGGCATTCCACTGACCGACGCCAACGGAAACACACCGCTCAACTCACTAGACTACGCCTCGGTGGGGCGGATGGAAATTATCAAAGGGCCAGGCAGCAGTGTGTACGGGGCCGGAACGGGCGGCGTGGTGCTGCTTTCAACAGCGGCCCGGAACGACGAAAACAAGGTGGAACAGGCCGTTGGATTTGGGAGTTACGGCTTCCAAAGCCGCAACACGGAGGTGAGCCTTGGCGACGTATCGGTGCGCTACGGCCACCAGCAGCAGGACGGCTACCGCCAGCACAGCGCGATGGTGCGGGACGTTTTTCAGTTCAATTCCACTTCCCGGCTCAGCGAAAAAGCCACGCTCTCGCTGCTGGGCATTTACTCCGACCTGCACTACCAAACGCCGGGCGGCATTAACCTCGCCCAGTACCAAAAGGACCCGACCTTAGCCCGGCAACCTACGCCCACGCTACCGGGCAGCGAAACGCAGAACGCCGGGATTTATACCAAATATTCCCTATTCGGTGTCCAGCACAAGCTGATTCTCTCGCCGCACTGGGATCAGTCGCTTTCGCTGTACGCGACGACGAATGATTTTGACAACCCATTCATTACTAACTACGAGAAGCGCAGCGAACTCGGGTTCGGAGGAAGAAATGTCTGGACTTTTTCGCGGGATATTGGTAATACCAACTTGCAATGGACGAGCGGTTTCGAGTGGCAGTACGGCAAGTCGGCGCAACGGAATTATAATAATAACAAAGGCACTCCCAACGGCTTCCAGACTTCGGAGGACATTCGCAGCAGCGCGTTGACGGCTTTTACCCAAGCCGAAATCAGACTCTTTCGCTCTCTAACCGTAAACGCCGGGGCAAGTCTTAACGCCAATCGCTACGGCTACGAACGATTTTTTCCAGCCCCCTACACCAAAGAGCAGCGAAAATTCGACAATATCATCAGCCCCCGAATCGCGGCCAACCAAACTTTTGGCCGCAACTGGTCCCTAACCGCTTCGCTCAGTTCGGGATACTCGCCGCCTACTTTACAAGAGGTGCGCCCCTCGGCGGGCGGCTTCCGCACCGATTTGCAGCCAGAACTCGGGCTGAACCGGGAAATCTCACTGCGCCGGGTAGGGGATAGGCTACGGGTGGACGTGACGGCCTACCAGTTTTCGCTCAAAGAAACCATCGTGCGGCGATCGGACGCGCAGGGGGCGGAATTTTTTGTCAATGCCGGGCGCACCAACCAGCGGGGCCTGGAATGGCGGGTGGATTACGACCTGCTGCGCAGCGCGGGTTTTTTGCAGGATATTAAAATCTGGAACGCCGGAACGGCCACCAACTACCGCTTCCGCGACTACCAGCAAGGCAAAAATGAGCTGGGTGGCAATCGCCTGCCCGGAATTCCGGCTTTTACCCAAAATACGGGCCTGGATGTTTTCCTTCGTGGCGGAATTACTGCTTTTGCCACTTACCAGCACGCGGGTAAGATTTTCCTGAATGATGCCAACACGGTAGAAGCTCCGGCCTATGATCAGCTATTGCTTCGCCTGACTTGGAAAAAGAATTGGGGAAGTCATTTCTATTCCGAGCTATCGGCCTCGGCGGATTTTGTCTCGGCCGAAATTTACAGCCTGGGTTATGACTTGAATGCCTTCGGAAACCGCTACTACAACGCCGCGCCAAAGCGGACGCAATGGCTGGGCGTAAAGGCAGGTTGGCGGTGGTAGTGTGTGGTACGGGCGTCCCACCCGTTTAGCAGAATTTTTCTAAAACGGGCGGGGACGCCCGTACCACAAATTACGTCAAAGCCTTCCAAATACTATTCCCTCCCAAGAAAAGCGTCACCAAAAAAATCAGCACCAAAAAAATATTCTGCACCGCAGAATTGACATACTTCTTCGGCAGCAGACTCTTGTCGTTTACACAGCGGAACAACTGCCAGGTCACAAACGGCAGCAGTAAGCCGTTGGCAATTTGTGCCGCCAGAATCACTGGAATCGGTTTGAACTCGGCTATTCCGAAAATAACCCCGACCATCAAAACGCCTCTCCAAACGTAAGCCGTTTGTTTTTCATCGAAAGAAAGCAAGGATTTGGCAGCAATCGAAGCCGCGAAAGGAGCCGTGACAACTGAGGTGAAACCCGCGCCGAATAGTCCCACGGCGTACAAAACCTCTCCCGTTTTCCCCAGCTGCATGCCCAAAACCCGCGCGGCGTTTTGAAAGGAAAACTCACCTTCGATGAGCGTCCCGGCTAGCAGAATCGACATCGAAATCAAGCCGCCGATCAAGACCGCCAGAATAACGCCCTGCCTCATTTCGGAGATGCTCTGCCCCTGACCGATTCCTGAGCCGAGAAATAAATTGTAGGGAACGATGGTGGTGCCGATCAATCCTGTGATAATCAAAGCCGAATTTGTCGGAAAATTAGGCAAGAAGCTATTGGTCAAAATTTGAACCGGATTCTGAAAAGCTTGAATGCCCACCAGAATGAAGGCAAATCCCAGGATAAAAACGATTAAACCCAGCAAGCGAGTAAGTAGCGAAACGCTGCGAATCGCCAGTAGCAGGTAAGCCGCAATTCCAATCACCAAACTCAAAATCCAGGTGGGTACTTCAGCCAACAGTTTCAAGCCTGCCACTGCTCCCAGCAGGTTGCCCGCTTCGTAGGCGGCGCAGCCCAAAATGACGCCCCCCGCCAGCAGACGACTGATCCAGACGCCGCCGGCGCCGTGGCGTTGCAGCATGATTTCTCCCAGACTTTTCCCCGAGGCAAGCGTAACCCGCGCGGCGGTTTCCTGCAAAACGATGGTGGCAGCGGTGGAAAAAGTCAACGCCCAAAGCAGCGAAGTGCCGAAACTCGCCCCCGCCAACGAGCAGGTTGTGACGGTGCCGGGGCCAATGAATGCCGCCGAAATAACCGACCAGAAGAGCATTCGGGAGAAACCTTTGCCGAGGGAGAGTGACTTCAAATTAGTTTTGATTAGCCCGCAAATGCAGATTCAGTATTGGTGTAGTTATTCTCTCAATCTCTCATTCACTAACTCACAATTGACTCTCCCCGTATCCACCACCTCCCGGCGTCTCGATACGAAGGCGGTCGCCCTTCCTGACGGCTACGCTGCACGTGCCGGGGAATTTTTCGATTTTACCATTAGCGCGGAGGATGGTCTCGTCGGCGGTTTGGCCGCTGCCGCCGCCCGCCAATCCGTAGGGCGCAAAGTAGCGGTGCTGGGTCAGGAGCGTGATGTCGAGGTCGTCCAGGAACTCGATTTCGCGCACGATGCCGTCACCGCCGCGCCATTGGCCCTTGCCGCCGGAGTCAGGCCGAATGCCAAATCTTCGTACCCGCACGGGATAGCGCCGTTCCAATTCCTCGGCGTCGGTGATGCGGGTGTTGGTCATGTGCTGGTGGACGCCCGAGCGGCCGTCAAATCCGTTACCTGCCCCCACGCCACCGCCGATGGTTTCGTAGTAGCCAAGTTTGTCGTTGCCGAACAGGAAGTTATTCATCGTGCCCTGGCTGCAAGCGGCTAGTTCAAAAGCTTTTAGTAAAGTATCGACTAACCGCTGACTTACCTCGGTGTTGCCGCCCACCACC
>JBBSKK010000160.1:0-6906 GCA_038256395.1 Cytophagales bacterium
AATCCTTACGACGCCAAAGGGCTTTTGAAATCGTCCATCCGCGACAACGATCCCGTCATTTTTATGGAGTCGGAGGTAATGTACGGCGATAAAGGTGAAGTACCCGAGAAGGAATATCTGATTCCCATCGGCAAGGCCGAAGTGAAAAAGGAAGGCTCGGACGTGACGATCGTGTCTTTTGGCAAAATGATTCCCCGTGTGGTGATGCCTGCCATTGAAGAGTTGGCCAAGAACGGTATAAACGCTGAACTAATCGATCTGCGCACCGTGCGCCCCATCGACTACGCCACCGTGGTGGAATCCATCAAAAAAACCAACCGCTGCGTGATCGTTGAGGAGGCCTGGCCGCTGGCGTCCATTTCGTCCGAACTGGCCTACCACATCCAGCGCTACGCCTTCGACTACCTCGACGCCCCGGTGATGCGGGTCACCAACCGCGACGTGCCGCTGCCCTACGCCCCGACGCTGATCGAGGAGATTCTGCCCAACGTAAAGCGGACGGTGGACGCTGTGAATGCGGTATTGTATAAATAAGGGGCAGAGGGGCAAAGGCACAAAGTTTTTACATTGTGCAAACAGGCAAGCAAAACGTCAATCCTCTCCTCTGACGTTGCCTAAACAACAGCTTAATAGTGCGCCAGCCCAACTTTGTGCCTTTGGAGCTATGTGGCTTTGTGCCTTTTTTAATCAATCCTTCACCCGTCCCAGCCCCAGCAGCCTGAGCATCCAGTTGGGCAGGGGGCGCTGGTCTTTTCTTTTTTCGATATTGAAATACCAGCCTATTTTCTTCAAAATGGGCAGCTTGTGGATCTCCACGAGTTCCACCAGCGTGCCGTCGGGGTCCTCGACGTAGGCAAAGCGCCCCGCCGCCGACTCCATCCCGAACGATCCGCCGCTGTCCACCGTGAGTGGGTAGTTGTTTTCGGCCAGTCGCTTTTTCATGGCGTCCATGTCCAGGGTATCGAAGCAGACGTGGATAAAGCCGAGGTCACCCCAGTAGCGGTCGGCGAAAAGCTTTTTCGGTTCGCGGTCGAGCGCCTGCAAAAGTTCGATGTTGACGTTACCCAGCATTTGGCTGAATGCCCCATGCGGAGTGACTTTCTTGCGCACCACCACCCGCCGGAAGCGTTGGTTGGGCAGGGATGTGGGCAAGTCCTCGAACACCGCGATTTTATCGTACACCACTTCGCAGGGATTCAGTATAGTTTGGTAAAAAGCCATCGCCTTATCCATGTCCGATACGCCGATGACGACTCCCGCCACGCCGCCAACGGCGCGGTCAGTGTGGCCGAACCACGACGAATCTTCCGCGATTTGGAAGGAATTGCCGTAGGGATCGACGCCCCAGAAACCGGGTCCGTCGGGAAAATCGCTGCGTGGGCCAACCTTTGCACCCGCCTGCTTTTGCAGCCATCTGTGGGCCGCTCCGGCGTCGGGGGCTTTGATTCTGACCGCAAAAATTCCCAAATCACCTGGCTCTGGCTGGAAGGAAGCCGCTTCGGGCGTGCGGCTGGTAAACTGCCAGATTTCCAGTCCGCCGCCGCCCGCCATGTTGAGGGCCATCACGGCGTGGCGGCCATGCACTTCGCCGCCCGTATAGTCGGTCATTAGTTTGGCCTCGGCGTGGTCGTTGAAAATCGGGACGTCGAAGCCCATCACGCGGCGGTACCATTGCCAGGCTTCGCCCGCGTCCGCAACGCCGACGCCTACTTGCTGAATGGCGGTAATGAGTGGGGTCATTTAGTTAGTGGACAGTTGATTTAACTCCGTATTTATCCGTCTTGATAATGTACTTATAGGTATCGATCAGTTTTTGTTGCGAGGCGCCCCGGAAGTACATCCACATGATCACAGCGTTGGCGATGTTCACGCGGAAGTAAGAGTTTTCCTCGTATTTCCGCGCCGAGACGATGATGTTTTTCGGGATAATCTTGAAGCGGTGCTGCTTCCGCGCCCGAATAATGAACTCGTAATCTTCCATCACGCGGTGTTTTTCACAGTAGCCTTCCAGTTGGTCGAATTCTTTTTTGGTAATAAAAAGCGTCTGGTCGCCACCCCGGCTCCAAATCCGGTCGAACCGCTGGAAAAAGGTGTTGATTTTCAGCAGCAACCGGGGCGAGTCGAACTGGTAGCGGTAGCAGCCCAGCGTGTAGCCCTCGGCCAAAGCCTGCTCGATGTCGGCGGCGTAGTCGGGATGGATGCGCACGTCGGCGTGGACGAAATACAACACGTCACCCGTAGCGATTTGCGCCCCGGCGTTCATCTGGTAGGCGCGGCCCGGCTGGTCGGCCACGATGACTTTGGCTCCGGCTTGGCGTGCCACTTCGGCGGTTTGGTCCGCGCTGGGGGCATCCGCCACGATGACTTCCGCCAGTTTATCGCCGCCATACCGCCGCAGTTCACCGACTAATTTACCGATGTTCTCCGCCTCGTTATACGTAGGAATGATAACACTAATCCGCATATTCTGACTAACTCACTAGCTGCCTTGGCTTTGTTGTTTGAAATATTTTGAAAACCAAGGCTACGAAATGAAACTCTAAAAGTACGTAAAATTCGGGGAGTAGTGCCTTCGTCGTCGGCCATCTTTCAGACAACCCTCGTATCTTTGACTCCTACCCAACCCACTTTTTTACCAAAGGACAAATGGACGACTCCGTACTTATCAATCCTACTATCAATAGCTTAAACCATTTTTTACAAAAAAATGATTACTCCAAAATCCTGGTAATCGCCGACACGAACACGCGGAAATACTGCTATAACCGAATCAAAGGCAACCTTCCCAAGCATTCCGTCGTAAGTGTCCCTGCTGGGGAAGCGCACAAGACGCTGACTACCTGTGAGCAAATCTGGGATGCCATGACCAGGGCCGAACTCGACCGCCACGCGCTGGTAATCAATATCGGTGGGGGCGTTGTCGGCGACATGGGCGGTTTTTGCGCGGCGACTTACAAGCGTGGCATAGATTTTATTCAAGTCCCCACGACGCTGCTCGCGCAGGTAGACGCCAGCGTGGGCGGCAAGTTGGGGATTGATTTCCAAGGATTCAAGAATCACTTGGGTGTTTTTCAGCAGCCCGTCCGCGTGCTGATCGACCCGGTTTTTCTGGAAACGCTGCCGCCGCACGAACTACGCTCGGGCTTTGCCGAAATCGTGAAGCACTGCCTGATCGCCGACGCCGACAAGTGGCACCAAATTAGGGAAAAAGATATGGAGCGGCAGAATTGGCCCGATCTGATCGCGCACTCAGTGGCCATCAAAAAAGCCATCGTGGCGCAGGATCCGACGGAAAAGGGATTAAGGAAAATCCTGAATTTTGGCCACACGCTGGGCCACGCGGTCGAGACGCTGTTTTTGGGGAAAGCCGCGAAAGAGCGACTGCTGCACGGCGAGGCCATTGCGGCGGGTATGGTGATGGAGAGTTATCTGGCTTACCAGAAAAAAATGATCGATTGCCAAACTCTTGAACAGGTCGAGGAGTTTATGTTTTCGGTCTTCGGCAAGGCCGACATTCAGCCCGGCGAGGTGGAAGCGATCATTTCGCTCACCCGGCAGGATAAAAAGAATCGAGGCAGCGAGGTGCGCTTCTCGCTGCTGACCGGCGCCGGAAGCTGCGCCTACGATGTGGCCGTGTCCCCGGCAGAAATGCGCAAGGCCCTGCAATATTACATCGGCCTTTGAGTTATGACTTTGTGAATAATTTCTTAATAGATTGATTATTACGTTTTAATCGCCTATATTTCGTTCCGTTTTTCTTAACCTTTAAATCCTGAAAAGTATATGTTGAAATCTACTACGCTTTTGGCTGCCCTGGCGGTGGCCTTGATTCTGGTCGGTTGTTCTTACGGCCGTAAAGTATTCGTCGAACACGATTATAGCTACGAAACTAACTTCAAGGACTACTCGACCTATACTTTCCTGGAATGTGAGCGCGACACCAACAACCTCTGCACCGAAATTTACGAATCCATCCGCCGCCAAATGCAGGCGCGCGGCTACAAACTGACCGCCGAGCGGCCCACGCTGCTGGTCAACTACGGAATTTTCTACGAAAACCTGCGCTACCAGGGCTATATGCAGCCCGTCATCAAAACTTGGGTGGACACCGAGAACGACGGCTTCCGCTACGAACCCATCAAGTACGCCCTCGACAAGGGAACGCTGATCGTGTCGCTCATCGACGCCGAGAGCGACCAGGTCGTGTGGCGCGGCTACGCCTCGGGCCTTTTCAACGCCGGACAAGATAACCCCAACAACTATTACCGCAACGTCGTCCGCCGCATCTTCGACCAGTACCCGCTGTTTGCCAAAGGCTACGACCCCCGGCGCTACACCGAGGAGGTTGGACGATAAACCTCTGCTTTTTTGAGACTTAAGAACTCGACCAACGCCACTAGCGTTGGTCGAGTTCTTTTAGAGCCAGCCAGGCCATTAGGCCCGGCCCAATTTCCAGCGCACTTTCATCGATGTCGAAGGTCGGGGTGTGGACGCCCGACACGATGCCCCGCGCTTCGTTGCGGGTACCGAGACGGTAAAAGCACGAATCGACCACCTGAGAATAAAAGGCGAAATCTTCGCCCGCCATCCACAAATCCAGGTCCACGACATTTTCGGCCCCCATGTATTCCACGGCGGCGGCTTTGGTGCGGCGGGTGAGTTCGGGGTGGTTTTTCAGGAAAGGATAGCCTTTCACTATTTCAAAGTCGCAGCTTCCGCCCATCGCTTCGGCCATGCCTTCGGCCATTTTTTGCATTCGGCGGAGGCCCTCGGCCCGCCATACCTCGTCCATACACCGCCAGGTACCCTGAATTTTCACCTCGTTGGGAATCACGTTCGTAACGCCATCGGCAATGACCCGCCCGAACGACAGCACCGACGGATAGGCGGGCGGGCGGTTACGGCTGATAATCTGCTGTAAGGCCACGATGATATGTGAGGCAATCAACACCGGGTCGATGAGTTGGTCGGGCATGGCCCCGTGGCCGCCCTTGCCTTTTACGGTCAGGTAGAGTTCGTCGGTACTGGCCATGTACATGCCCTCCCGGAAGCCGATTTTCCCCACCGGGACGTTGGTCGCCACGTGCTGGCCGAGCATCCCGGCGGGACGCGGATTTTCCAGCACGCCGTCCTTAATCATCAAAGATGCGCCACCCGGTGCCTTCTCCTCGGCGGGTTGAAACACCAGCTTCACTGTACCCTCGAATTCGTCGCGCAACTGCATCAGTATCCGCGCCGTTCCCAGCAGCGACGACGTGTGTACGTCATGCCCGCAGGCGTGCATCACGCCGGGATTCTGCGATTTGTACGGCACGTCGTTGGCCTCCATAATCGGCAGCGCGTCCATATCGGCCCGAAGCCCAACCACGCGGCTTTCGGGATTACGGCCCTTAATCAAAGCCACCACGCCCGTATTGGCCACGCCCTCCTGCGGCTCCAGCCCGAGGTCTTTGAGCCGATCCGCCACGAAGCGAGCCGTTTTATGTTCCTGAAAAGACAGTTCAGGATTCTGGTGCAAATGGCGGCGAGTGGCCACCGCGTCAGCGGCCATTTCGCGGCTAAGGTTCTTTATTTTTTGAATCATTTGGGCTGGTTAGTAACGGGAGGTAAGGCATAAAGGGGCAAAGGGGGGCGCCCCGTGGCGCACAGAGGCACAAAGTGGAAAAGAAAAAAGCGTGTTTAACGCATAAACAATTTAACAAAACAACATCAATTACCGCCGGGCGGGCGTTCCCGTTACACGATTCAACAATTAAACAACCTTCATTCTTTTATTTGCAACACCACCTTCCCCGCGCTCAGATTGGCTTCCATGTAGCGGTGGGCTTTGGCGGCATCGTGCCAGGAAAAGATTTCGTCCACCACGGGACGAAGGGTTTTGTTTTTCAGGGCATCGTAGGCGAAATCCGTGAATTCTTTGGTGAGTTTGATCTGGTAATCGCGGCTGCGGGAGCGCAGCGTGGTGCCCATGATTTGCAGCCGCTTGAACACGATGGGGCCGATGTTGGCGGTGGCTTGGCCGCCCGCCATCACGGCCAGCATCACCAGGCGACCGTCGGGTTGCAGGGCCTGGATATTCTGGTCGAAATAGTCGCCGCCCACCGGGTCGATGATGAGGTTGACGCCTTTGTTGTCGGTGAGTTCTTTTAGTTTTTCCAAAAATGGCCCTTTCCGGTAGTCGATGGCGTGCTTTGCGCCCAGTTCCAGGCATAATTCGTGCTTGCCCGAGGACGCCGTGACGATTACCTCCGCCCCCATGAGTTGGGCGAGTTGGATGGCAGCGGTGCCCACGCCGCTGGCTCCGGCGTGGAACAGCACGGTTTCGCCCGCCTTCAATCCTCCCACCCAATGCAGCGCCTGGAAAGCCGTGAGGAAAACCTCCGGCACGGCGGCGGCATCGGTGAACTCCCAGCCGTTGGGCACGGGCATCGCCATGTCTTGGTGCATGACGGCAAACTCAGCGTAGCCGCCGCCCGGCAGCAAGCCGAAAACCTTATCGCCAATTTCCCAGCGGGTAACCTCCTCGCCCACCGACTCGACCTCACCCGCGATTTCCAGGCCCATGATCAGGCTCGCGCCTTCGGGCGGCGGGTACTTGCCCTCGCGCTGCATGATGTCGGCGCGGTTGAGGGCCGTAGCGTGGACGCGCACCCGGATTTCGTTCGCCTCCGGTTGGGGCGTGGGATAGGGGGCAAGATATAATTCGTCGGCGGAGCCGGGTTGTTTGATTTGAATGGCGAGCATATTTTCTGTCGAAAGTGGAAAAGACAAATTTACTTTTTTTGTTGGAATGCGGCCCGTTGCGGTCTGAGAACTTGTCGCTATAGCCCGCTGCTAGGTAAAGTCTTGGATAGGAATAGCAGAGTCTTCACGAAATAATCAAGCCATAATGTTCCCTTAACATTG
>JBBSKK010000161.1:0-6903 GCA_038256395.1 Cytophagales bacterium
AATTGCCAGGCTTATTCATGTCGAAGACGATGATGGGTAAATTATTTTCCTTGCACAAGGCGAAGGCGGTCATATCCATTATTTTCAGATTCTTGGTCAGGGCCTCGTCAAAGGAAAGATGCTTGTACTTGACAGCCAGCGGGTCTTTCTCGGGGTCGGCGGTATAGACGCCGTCCACGCGGGTACCTTTTAGCACTATTTCCGACTCCGACTCGATGGCCCGCAGCGCGGCGGTGGTGTCAGTGGTGAAGTAAGGGTTTCCCGTGCCGGCCCCGAAAATTACGATGCGCTTCCTTTCGAGGTGGCGCATGGCTCGGCGGCGGATCAGCGGCTCGCAAACCTGCTCCATCTTGATGGCCGACATCAGCCGGGTAACCATGCCATGTTTTTCCAGCGAACTCTGTACCGCCATGCCGTTGATGACCGTGGCCAACATCCCCATGTGGTCGCCCTGCACACGGTCGATGCCGGATTTTTCAACGGACGCGCCGCGAAAGATATTGCCGCCGCCGATGACGATGGCGATTTCAACGCCCGCGTCGTACACCCGGCGGATTTCCTGCGAGTAATTATCCAGTACGTTGAAGTCGATGACCTGGCTTTTGTCGCCGCCGTTGAGGGCTTCGCCACTGAGTTTGAGGAGAATTCGCTTGTACTTGGGCTGGAGCATGGGGAAGTTTCGGGAAATGGTCGCGCAAAATAAGGATTAGCCGGGCATAATTACAAGCCGATCACGCAAACTCTATCAGTACCTGGTTCTTTTCGACGCTGCTACCCGCCTCGGTACGGATGGCTTTCACGGTCGCTTCGGCGGGGGCTTTGATGGCGTTTTCCATCTTCATCGCCACCAGCACCAGCAGCGTGTCGCCCTTTTGGACGGTGTCGCCCTCCTGCACGGTGATGCTCTGAATAAGGCCCGGCATGGGGGCTTTTATTTCGTTGATTTTATTGCTAACGGCCTGGCTCATGCCCATGCTTTCGAGCAGGAGGTCGAAACGGTTTTTGGCCGAGGTCGTGAGGAGTTGGCCGTTGATTTTCAGGGTCGTTTTCTTAGTGGCAGCGTCGTGTTCTACTACTTCGACGTTGAAGGAACGGTCTCGCCAAATGACATGAAAATGGTGCGCACTGAGTTGTACCACGTCGCCATCGAATAGCTCGTCATTGAGGTACCAGTCCTCTTTTTCTTGTTTTACCTCAAACTCCTGCGACTCGTTGACCTTGATTTTCAGCATTTTGAAATAAATTTTTACAAAGTATGCTCCACTTCTAAAAGCTCCTTCCTCACTTTCCTCTTTCGATTAATCAAATATACCCCCACCAAAATCACCGCAGTCCCAATCCACTGCTGAAAACCTACGGTTTCGCCATCCAGCAA
Source organism: Cytophagales bacterium (assembly GCA_038256395.1). Classification (GTDB taxonomy): domain Bacteria; phylum Bacteroidota; class Bacteroidia; order Cytophagales; family Spirosomataceae; genus Persicitalea. Next base: position 1,376 of record JBBSKK010000161.1, read on the forward strand.
ACCCCACGACAAGGCCACGATGGGCATCAGGTAGGTGACAGAAGCAGCAAATACTGCGCTAGATAGCTGAATGACGCGGTTGAAAAGTACCGACATCAGACCGGAGGCCAGCACACCTAAGCTCAGTAGATAAGACGAAGGCAGTAGGTTTGCCGAGTCGGCCATTTTGCCAAAAAAATCGGTAAAGAGCAAGATGCCGAAAGACAGCGGTCCCACGCCCGCGAAAATCCAGGCCGTGGACACGACGGGCGATAGGTCGCCATAGTATTTTGAAACGATGTTGATATTGATTCCGTAGGACAAAGTCGCCAGCACGATGAATAGCGCGAAATAGTTGACTTCGGAAACGGCTACGCCGGCCCTGGTAAAAATGAGCATGAGCGCCCCCGCCAAGGCGATGGCAAGCCCAATAATCTGCATTCGGTTGGTGGTTTTGGCAAAAAAGAAAACTCCAAGCAGCATCGTAAACATGGGGCTGGTCGCGTTGAGCGTTCCGGCCAGAGCGCTGGTAATCTCGCTCCCAGCGCGGGCAAACAGAAAGGCAGGCAGGAAATAGCCCAATAAACCGGAAACGAAAAATAGGCCCATGAGGCGTTTGGGGACGTTTTTCCAGCTACGAATCAGCACCGGAATAAAAAACACGAACGCCAGAAAGACCCGTCCGGCGGCTACTTCGGTGACGGAATAGACGTGCAGACTTTTCTTGATAAGAATAAAAGAACTGCCCCAAACCAGCGCCAGTAAAACGAGCAGTCCCCACGCCAGTAGCGGCGCGGAGTTGTCGGAGGTAGATTTCTTCTCGCTCATACGGCAAATGCTTCTACCTCGCCAAATACTTCGCTGATTTCATACAGAATCTCGTTCAGTTCGTCGAACGACATACTTTGCACCAGCCGCATCCGATAAGGCTTGAAGTGATCCAGCCCCCGAAAGTAGTTGGTATAGTGGCGGCGCATCTCAAATATTCCGGTGATTTCGCCCTTCCAGCGCACCGAGAAATCGAGGTGGCGGCGGCAGACTTCCACCCGCTCGGCCAGCGTGGGCGGCGCGAGGGTTTGGCCCGTGGTGAGGTAGTGTTTTATTTCGTTAAAAATCCAGGGATAGCCGATGGACGCCCGCCCCACCATGATACCGTCCACGCCGTAGCGGTTTTTGTACTCCAAAGCCTTTTGCGGACTGTCGATGTCGCCATTGCCAAAAATCGGAATCGTGACGCGCGGGTTTTCCTTGATGCGGCCAATGAGCGTCCAGTCGGCGGCGCCTTTGTACATCTGCACCCGCGTGCGTCCGTGTACGGTGAGTGCCTGAATGCCAATGTCCTGCAAACGCTCAGCTACTTCCAGAATATTTTTGGTGGAATCATCCCAGCCCAGCCGCGTCTTGACGGTCACGGGCAGGTGCGTGGCCTTGACCACGGCCTCGGTCATGCGTACCATTTTGGGAATATCCTGCAACAAAGCGGCCCCCGCACCCCGGCAAGCCACATTCTTGACCGGACAGCCGTAGTTGATGTCGATCAAATCGGGATGCGCCCGCGTGGCAATTTCGGAGCAGGAGCGCATCGTTTCGACATCGCTCCCAAACAGTTGGATGCCGATGGGACGTTCGTACTCGAATATGTCCAGCTTCTGCACGCTCTTAGCCGCGTCACGAATCAAACCCTCGGAAGAAATGAACTCCGTGTACATCAAATCCGCCCCATTTTCCTTACACACGGCCCGAAACGGCGGATCGCTCACATCTTCCATCGGGGCGAGGAGTAGGGGAAAGTCAGGGAGCGTTATGGTTCCAATTTGTGTCATGGGTGGTGTTTGTGTAATCGTGTAACTGTGTAATCGTGTAACTGATATTGAATTGTATAAGTGTTAATTTGCTTATTTTCAGTACGCATGGTCAATGACAGGTATTCCAAACGCTGACTGAATCAACGACTAAACAAACAATATCTAAACATCAATTACACGATTCAACAATTCAACAGCAGAGCATCAATTACACGATTCAACGATTACACAGTTCAACAATAATCCCGTAAATTTACGCCAAATATGCAACACGCCCCTCACACCTCTCTCTCTTCCCGCGTTCCCAACACCTGGAGGAGCCTTCTGGTTCTGGTGGGTTTTATTTTGTTGGGTATGTCAGTAGGGAATATGCTGGCCGTGCTTTTGCTGATGAAATTCCTGGGCAGTGATGGCGGGATGGCGGGCATAGAAATCGTCACGACGCTCATTCAGTCGCCCGAGGAGGTACCCAACGGCTGGTACGGGCTGATGATTCTGCAGGCCACAGCGCACGTCTCTACTTACCTGATTCCGCCTTTGCTGTACTGGACTTACATCGAGCGGCGCAGCTTGCCGGATTTCCAAACGCGGGCCTTTACGCCGCCGCAGTTTTGGGGCTTGACGCTGCTGGTCGTGCTGGCCTTCATGCCGCTCAACGGCCTTATTATCGAATGGAACCAGGGCATGGTATTGCCCGACGTCCTGAGCGGACTGGAGCAGTGGATGCGCGATAAGGAAGATCAACTGGCGGGAATGACAGAGTTTCTGACCGCTTTCGATACGCCCGCTCAGTTCGCAGTGGCTCTGGTAGTCATAGGAATTATCCCCGCTATTGGCGAAGAGGTACTTTTCCGGGGCGTGCTACAGCGCAAGCTGATGGAACATTGGGTAAACCCGCACCTGGCCATTTGGGTGGCTGCTGCGATCTTTAGCGCCATCCACGTGCAGTTCTACGGTTTTATCCCCAGAATGCTGCTGGGCGCTTTGTTCGGGTATCTATACTATTGGTCAGGAAGCCTGTGGGTAGCCATTTTCGCTCACTTCGCCAATAATGGCTTCATGGTGCTGATGCTCTACCTCTATCACCAGAAAATGGTGGACTACAACATAGAAGACAACGAATCAGTCCCGTGGAGCGCCGCCCTGGTATCGCTGGCAGCCACCTCTGCGCTGCTATACGGCGTGTGGAAGCAGAAGAAGGAACTCGGTTCTTAATACCAAGTAAAATTCAATTCAACGATTAAACATTTCAAAAACAACAATGGCAAAAGTAAAAGTAGGAGTCGTAGGAACCGGATTCATTGGCCCCGCCCACATCGAGGCGCTGCGCCGCTTGCCCAACGTCGAAGTCGTCGCCCTCTGCGAGGTCACGGCGGAACTCGCCGCTGAGAAAGCCAAATCGCTGGGCATCGAGCGTTCTTACACATTTGATGAATTACTGAAACAGGATGACATTCAATGCGTCCACATCTGCACCCCCAATTTCCTGCACTATTCCCAGTCCAAAGCCGCCCTGGAAGCGGGCAAGCACGTGGTTTGTGAAAAGCCGCTGGCCAAAGACCTGGCCGAAGCCGAGGAACTGGTGGAATTGGCCGCCAAAACGGGTCTGGTCAACGCCGTGCATTTTAATCTTCGCTATTATCCCTTAGCCCGCCAGATGAAAGTGATGCGGGAAAAAGGCGAGCTGGGCGAAGTTTATTCCGTCATCGGTTCTTATTTGCAGGATTGGCTGTTCTACGAAACCGACTACAACTGGCGGCTCGAACCCGACAAATCGGGCGACTCGCGGGCCATCGCCGACATCGGCTCGCACCTGATGGATATTATGGAATACATCACCGGCCTAAAAACCGTAGCCGTCATGGCCGATTTTAACACCATCCACAAAACCCGCAAAAAGCCGCTCAAAGAAGTGGAAACCTACTCGGGCAAAATCTTGAAACCCGAAGACTACGCCGACGTCCCCATCACCACCGAAGACCACGCCAACGTGCTGCTGCGCTTCGACAACGGCAACCGGGGCGTTATCACGGTGTCGCAGGTATCGGCGGGCCGCAAAAACCGCATGGCGCTGGAAATTTCGGGTTCCAAGAAAACGTTCAGCTTCAATTCCGAAAGCCCCAATGAACTCTGGATCGGCAACCGCGACGGCTACAACGAAACCCTCCTGCGTGACCCGTCGCTCGTCCACAAAGAAGCCAGCTCGGTCATCTCGTTCCCAGGCGGCCACAACGAAGGCTTCCCCGACACCTCCAAGCAGATGTTCAAGGAAGTCTATGCCGCCATCGAGGCCGGCCAGCAGCCGGAGAGCCCCACCTTCCCGACTTTCGCCGATGGCTACCGGGAGCTGTTGATTTGTGAGAAGATTTTGGAGAGTGCCCGGGCAGAGAAATGGGTTACCATTTAATTTTGAGTGAAAGCGGAAGCGGAAGCGACAACTGAAAATCATGAATCCACGCCTCAAACTCCGGCGCGGGTCGTAAGCCCAGCATGTCGCGCAGGTACAGCGCATCGTGGAAAGACGTGCTTTGGTAGTGTAGCATCACGTCGTCGGCGCCCGGCACGCCCATAATGAAATTGGCCCCGGCAACGCCCATTAGCGTGAGCAACGTGTCCATGTCGTCCTGGTCGGCTTCGGCGTGGTTGGTGTAGCAAATGTCGATGCCCATCGGCACGCCCAGCAATTTTCCGCAAAAGACGTCTTCCAGGCCCGCACGGATGATTTGTTTACCGTCGTAAAGGTACTCAGGGCCGATGAAACCCACCACGGTATTGACCAACAGCGGGTCGAAGGCCCGCGCCACGGCGTAGGCCCTGGCCTCGCAGGTTTGCTGGTCGAGGCCGTGGTGGGCATTGGCCGACAGCGCCGCGCCCTGCCCGGTCTCGAAGTACATTACGTTGTTTCCTACCGTACCTCTTTTTAAAGAAAGGCCCGCTTCGTGCGCTTCTTTGAGCAAAGCCAGATCGATGCCGAAAGATTTGTTGAGGGCCTCGGTGCCGCCAATAGACTGAAAAACCAAATCGACCGGGGCTTTCTGCTCGATGAGTTGCAGCGTGGTGGTCACATGGCTCAAGACGCAGCTTTGGGTCGGAATGTCGAAGCGTTGCCGGATGCTGTCGATCATTTCCAGCAGCCCGCCGACAGTAGCCACGTGGTCGGTGGCGGGGTTGATGCCGATCACGGCGTCGCCGCTGCCGTAGAGGAGCCCGTCGATGATGGAGGCGGCGACGCCCTTGAAGTCGTCGGAAGGGTGGTTGGGTTGCAGGCGGGTGGAAAGCCGGCCTTTCAGGCCGATGGTGTTTCGGAACTTTGTAATGATCTCGCATTTGGCCGATACGGTGATCAAATCTTGCACCCGCATCAGTTTGCTGACTGCCGCCGCCATTTCGGGCGTAAGGCCGGGGGCTAGTTGGCGGAGGGTTTCGGTAGTCGTTTTTTCTGATAGTAGGTAATCGCGGAATTCGCCAACGGTTAGGGATTTTATGGGTTCGAAGGCGGTGGCGTCGTGGGTGTCCACGATGAGGCGGGTCACTTCGTCGGTTTCGTAGGGAATGAGAAGTTGGGTCAGGAAAGTGTTTAGGGGCAAATCCGCCAGGGCGATTTGGGCGGCTACGCGTTCCTCGTAGCTTTGGGCAGCTACGCCCGCCAGTTGGTCGCCGGAGCGGGGCGGGGAGGCTTTGGCGAGGAGTGTTTTGAGGTCTTGGAAATAGTAGGTAAAACCTCGGATGATGGAGCGGTAGGGC
>JBBSKK010000162.1:0-6884 GCA_038256395.1 Cytophagales bacterium
ACCTGCCAACTCCCGACGCCCACCGCCAACACCATCAGGCCTAACTGCGAAATGGTCGAATAGGCTAGCAAACGCTTGATGTCCCATTCGTACATTGCTTTCCAGGCACCATGGAGCATGGTGATGGTGCCGATGACGGCAATGACGAGCTGCGCCGTGGGCGTGAGCAAAAACGCGATGCGGGCCAGCAAGAAAATCCCCGCCGCTACCATCGTGGCCGCGTGAATGAGGGCCGAAACGGGCGTCGGGCCTTCCATCGCGTCCGGTAGCCAGGCCGAGAGCGGAAACTGCGCCGACTTGCCGACGCAGCCGCCGAAGAGGAGGAGGCCGATGCTGGTGAGGAGCCCTTCGTCTCCGCTCAGGATGACAGGGGGTAAGATGGAGAAATCGGTGGTTCCGGCGTAGTGGAGTAATAGTAAAATACCCGTCAGGAAGGCAGCGTCACCGATGCGGTTGAGGATGAAGGCTTTTTTGGCGGCCCAGGCGGCGCGAGGTTTGTAGTTCCAAAAACCGATCAGGAGGTAAGACGAAAGACCGACTAGCTCCCAGAAAATGTACATCATTACCAGACTTCCGGCCAGGACGATGCCCAGCATGGAAAATACAAAGAGTTGGATGAAAGCAAAGTAACGAACACGGTTAACATCCTGCTGCATATAGGCGACGGAGTAAACCTGCACCAGCAGCGCCACGAAATGCACCAGCAGTAGCATGAGTCCGCCCAGGTAGTCGAGTCGCAGCGAAAGACGGAGTGTGAAGGTACCGAGGTTGACCCAGTCGTAATGAAAAAGCTCGATTTCGTTTTGGGAGAAAAGGCTGATACTCAACAGCAGTCCGGCCAGCGTGGCGCTGGTCGCAATCCAGCCCGCCGCGTCGCCGGGACGTCTTCCGGCCAGCGCCAAGCCGACAGCCGCCAGCAAGGGCAAAGCCAGCAGCAGGGCAAAAATGGGCAGGTCGGTAGTGGGCATGAGGGACGTCGGGTGGTTTGGCCGGGCAAATCTCCTCAATTCGGGCCCGAATTCAAACCCTGCTTATAGGTCTTTCTCCACATCGTCGGCCTGCACCTGCCCGTGCAGGATGTCGATAAGTTCCTTGACCTGATAAACGGAGCGGTTGTAGGAATTGCTCAGAACGATAATCACGAAGTCGTCCGCCGGACTGATCCACAGCATGGTGTTGTAGCCTTTCCACCAGCCGCCGTGGTAAATATACTTGGGTTTTTCCAGCTCGTCGAGGTGCAGCCGGAAGCCGTAACCGTAGTTTTTCAGGCCCGCACGCTCGAAGCTGCGGGGCGAAAAGGCCTCGCGCATCGTCTTTTTGCTTAGCAGGCAATCGGCCATCAACCCTTTGTAAAATCGGTAGAGGTCTTCGGTGGTCGAGTACAGACCTTTGTCGCCATACACTTCGTCGTAATAGTCCTTCGCCACCAGGCGACCTCGTTCGTGGCCCACGGTGCGGTAAGCTGCTGTGGAGTCGGCCGCATTCGATACCAGGAAGGTGTGATTCATGCCTAGTGGTTCGAAGATATGCTTGCGCAAATACGTCTCGAATGGAACGCCTGACACTTTTTCCACAATGGCCGCCAGCACCAGATAGTTGGTGTTGCTATAATTGAACGAGCGGTCGGGATAGCCATAGCGTTGGGGCGTGGGTTTCACAGCGGCAAACCAGTGCATCACCGTGGTGTTGGCGGGGTATTTCTGTCCGCGCCGGACGCTGTCCATGAAGGCATAAGTGTAGTTGGGCAGTCCGCTGCGGTGGCTGAGCAAATTTTGAACCGTAATGCCGTGATAAGGGAAATCAGGAAAAAAATGCTGCACGGAATCGTCGAGACTGAGTTTGTTAGCCTCGTACAATTTCAAGACCGCCACAGCGGTAAAGGGTTTCGACAGCGACGCCAGTTGAAAAGCGTGATCGGCCCGAAGCGTGTCCTTTGCTTTGAGGTGGGCATAGCCGAAGGACTTTTTGTAAAGCACCACGCCTTTTTGGGCAATGAGGATGTTGCCGTTGAATCCTGCCAGCCTTTTTTTACGGAAAATTTCTTCAATCGCTGCTACCTTATTCTCCGCGTCGATATGCTGCCAAATTTTAGTCTCCTGCTCGGCGGTTAGCGGCTCGCCCACGCACTCGGTGTACCAGTCATTAGCCTGCCTCACCTTGCTGTGCTGCGTGCGGTCGCAGGCGGAAATCAAGATAACGCATATTATGGTCAGCCACCCGGCCCACTTTCCTGTCTTCCCTACCCAGTTCATTCAATAACGTTATAAAGCGTTTTACCGCGCCGCGATCGTTTCCTTGCCCTGCTTGCGGGTATCGAGTTTTTTCCAAACCCAATTGCCGACGGTTTGGCCTAGGTGCGTACCTTCCTCCACGCCGTCGCGGTAGTGAATGCCGCCGTACATGCGGCTGTACGAAGCATCCCAATAGGCATCCTCGAATGATTTGAAGGATTTCACGCCGTGGCCGTATTTCTTTTCCGTCGTGTCGGTGAACGCTACGTTGTTGCCTAATAGTTTAGTAAGAATAGTGCCGCAAGCCGCCGAGACGGAACTATGTCCGCTCACGTATTCGGGAAAAGGCGGCGTTTCCAGATAAGGCCGCCAGGCGGGGTCCCAACCGTTATTGATGACCGTTTCGGGCCGGATCCGGACGCTGCTGTACTTCTCCTGCCAGCACGAGATGAAGGCGTCGAACATGGCGAGCGAAGTAAGCGTGTAGGCTTCGGTCGTTTTCATCAAATCGAGTTTTTTGTCCACCGCTACCGTGCGGGTAATGGCCAGCCAGTGGCCGGGCGGGGTCATTTTCTTGTTGGCAAACATCACGTGGCCCACGACGTTGGTTACGAAAGCGTTGTCGTCCCAGAAGTAGGCCGTGGTGCGCTGGTCTTCGGTCATGTTCTTGCCGATGTCATAGACCTCGCGGGTCTGCTTCATGAACTCACTGTTTTTGCTAAGGTCGTACTTGGCCGGCGGCGGACACTTGAATTGCTTCACCGAATCCATCGTGAAGGGCCGCACTGTGTTCCACATCGGCTCGCAGGCATCGGCGTAGGCGGGCGGGGTAGGTACCCAGGTACCGGGTTCATTGGTAACTGTGTAGCGGAAGCCTCTGATTTGTTTATAGTTGTCGCCACCCGAGTAGTCGATGACATGATTGGCGACTTTCTCCCCGTAGGCCATCGAGCGGTCGAGGACGTCGTCGGGAATGCCCATGTCCTTGTATTTCTGGAAGAAATCCTTCTCGTAGTCGTCCCACATTTTTTCGGAGAACGTGAGTTTCTTGCCCACTACGGCAAACGCTTTGGCACTCGCCAGCGGGAAGCAGTATTCTTCGTCTTTTTTGGGTTGCGGCGTGGCCTCGAACCCGTTTAGTTGGCCGCTCAACGATTTATATTCCGGGTTTCCCGGCACCAGTGCTTCGTAGCCCGCCAGGTTGGTGTAGGCATAAATCCGGCTTGCCACGGGCGGCTTAAAAATATCGTGAATAATAACGTTGGTCAGATGAACGCCCAGATCGTTGTACAACTCCGGGTCGGAAGCGGCTTTGTTATAAACGTCGGGCGTGGTCGTCTCGCGGCAGCCAGACAGCGAAACGGTCGCCAGCGCAAGCAAAAAGAAAGACAGTTTTTTCATCATGTGTCAAGGTTTTCAAGGGTACTGCGTTTTGGTTCAAGAACGCAGATTCTATGGGTTTATTGAAGAAGTACAGGCCGTAATTCGTTTCAAATCAAGTTTCTATAATTCCAAACAGGCGGCAAAGGTACTGGTTGTGGTAACGCTTTGCAAGGTGGTATCGTTCGCTATGCTGTGAAGAAGCCCGGAGCATGGCGTCCTTATTCACGGGATAAGGCCTTCTATTTTATAGAAAGAAGAGCCTTACCTTTACCTTCCCTTTTCAGTGAAACCCCTACCTTGATTTTACCCGTATGAAAAAGTTAGCCTGCCTATTACTTTTCCCATGTACCTTACTGGCTGTCAGCCCGGCGCAAGCCCAAACCACCCCCATCGCTCTCCATCCCCAAAACCCGCATTACTTTACCTACCAAGGCAAAACCACCGCCCTCATTACCTCCGGCGAACACTACGGCGCGGTACTCAATCTCGATTTCGACTACAAAAAGTACCTCCAAACCCTGGCCGACGAGGGCATGAACTACACCCGTATCTTCACGGGTACTTACTACGAAATCGCGGGCGATTTCAACATTGAGAAAAATAACCTGGCCCCCAAAAGGGAACGCTACCTAGGCCCCTGGCCGGAAGCCGAAGCAGACAAGTCGAAATTCGATTTGTCGAAATGGAACAAAGCCTACTTTGCGCGGTTGAAAGACTTTATGACCGAAGCCCGGAAGCAGAACATCATCGTCGAGGTCACGCTTTTTTCTTCGATTTATAGTGAGAAAACCTGGGGAATCTCACCGCAGAATCCAGTCAACAACGTCAACCTCACCGACAGCCTTTCCCGCCAGCAAGCCCAAACTTTGGATAATAAGGGTCTTTGGCTCTATCAGGTAGGTTTTGTAAGAAAGATCGTGACCGAATTGAATGGCTTCGACAATATTTTCTTTGAAGTCCAGAATGAACCTTGGTCGGATCATACCGTTCCGGTTTATAACATCCTGAACAAGGAAGAATTAATCAAAAACGACTGGCAGAACAAGGCGGATTTTGCCGATGAGGCATCACTAAAATGGCAGTCTGCCGTGGCGAATACCATCAGCCAAACGGAGGAGAAATTACCCAAAAAACATCTCATCGCTCAGAATTACACCAACTTCCGGGCTTCAATCCCGAAGGTGGAGTCAAATATCTCGATCATCAATTTTCACTACGCCTGGCCGGAGGCCGTGCGCTGGAACTACCATTATGACAAGGTAATCGGTTTCGACGAATCGGGCTTCGCGGGTTCCGACGACGCGGTGTACCGCCGCCAGGCCTGGCAGTTCATGCTCAGCGGTGGCGGGCTGTTCAATAGCCTCGACTACTCGTTTTCGGTGGGTAACGAAGACGGCAAAGGCACCTACAAAGCACCCGGTGGCGGCAGCACGGCCCTGCGGGCGCAGTTAAAAATACTGGCTAATTTTCTGGGTAGTTTTGGTTTGGAAAAACTACACCCTAACTACGTAAGTACCCTCAGCGCTCCCGGCCTGATTACTTATGCATTATCCGACAAAAGCAACGCCTTCGCCATTTTCCTGCGGGCCACGGGTACCACGAAATCGACCCTGGAACTGGCGGTCGATAACGGCACCTACTCAGTAAAAAGCCTTGATCCCGTTTCGGGAAAATACACCAAGCTGGGCGATTTGAAGGCGGTGGGCGGTGTTTTGACGATCGGCGTCAATATTCCGGCGGGGGAACTAGCTTTGCAAATTTTGAAGCGGTAAGAGATGAAGTTTAACAGAAATCGCATCGTCCTGCTCGGCCTCTTTTGCATGGCGCAGGTAGTTTGCCGGGGCCAAGCCGCCACCGTGACCCTTACCGGAACGGTGACCGACGAGCTAACGGGGGAACTGCTGCCTTTTGCCAATGTCTATATCAACAATTCGTCCATCGGCACCACCACGAATGAGAAGGGCACCTACACGCTGGCGAATTTGCCGATTGGCAACCTCGACGTGGCCGTTTCTTATTTGGGATACATGCCGATCAAGCAAACGCTGCGCTTCGAGCAGCCGGGGCGTAAAACCGTGCAGTTCAAAATGCGGCAGGGCGTCGAGTTGCAGAGCGTAGTCGTTTATTCCAAAAGGAGCAAAAAGTGGCAGCAGCGACTCAAAACCGTAACGCGCGAACTCTTGGGAACCGGACGCTTTGCCAAGTCCTGCAAAATTCTGAACCCGGAGGTATTGCAAATAACGATGGAGGACAACGGCCACTTGCTTGCGCAATCGTCCAGCCCGCTAAAAATAGAAAATCGCGCCCTGGGCTACCTGATTTATCAGGATCTGTCGGATTTTGATTTTTACGAAGGCACGATGTACTACGGCGGCAACACTCGCTTCGAGTTGTTGAAACCAGCCAGCGAGGAAGAGAAAAACCTTTGGCGTGCCAACCAGAAAACAGCTTACCAAGGCTCGTTGAAACAACTTTTGACCAGCATGGTTTCCGATAGTTTGCGGGAGAACGGCTTCCGGGTGTTCCAGCAGGTCCCTGATTCATTGCGCTCGCTGCGGTTGCTCAGCGGCGGTGGCGCCAATGCTAGTCCGTACTCCATCAAAAATTATTTGTATTACCAGATCGACGAAATGCGGGGGGCGCAGTTGATCAAACCGGGCGAACTGGCAACGGAGCGGCTGGTGATATCGGGTACGAGACTGGAAGTATTAAATTTGAACAAACGGGGAAATTCGCGCTACGCCGATATGCCCTATGCCTATTCGCTCCTCTCATTTCCGCAGGGCTACGCGGTCATTACCCCTCAGGGCTGGGTGGTTATGCCAATGGGCATGGAAGTCGGCGGCGACCTGGGCAACGACCGCTTCGCCAATCTTTTGCCTTCTGATTGGCAGCAGGATTAGGGCAGGCGAAGTATTATATCAAATTGATCCCGGCACCATTTTTCTAATTTGAAAATCATTTTCCGTAATTTTATGAGATGAGGAAACTCTTCTTCTAAAAGATAGTTTTTTGACAGACCGTTTTTCTAATCTCTTGCCAATACTCACTCAAACCCATTACATCGTGTTTACGAAAAGAACAAATTTATACGCCAGTCTGCTCGTCGGCGCACTGGTAAGTTTCCAGACGAGCCAGGCCGTGGCCCAAATGGCCAAGGACAAAATCGCTGACAACGCCGTAGCCGAACCGGTCATCAAAGTCCCGTCCAATTTCAAGACGACCATCGTGGCCGAAGGGTTGGGCAAGGCCCGGCACCTGACGGTCACC
>JBBSKK010000163.1:0-6879 GCA_038256395.1 Cytophagales bacterium
AAACTAGTTGATGTGCGGCCCGTATATTTCACCTGTACCTTGTCGCCCGCTTTCAGCGCTACGGAGTCGGGCCGGGAAACCGTTTTTCCAAAGCGTAAGCCACTTTCGGTAGTTTCGCCGATGAAGATGCCCTTTTCCTTGATGAAAGCATCAATCCGTTCTTTTTCCGTATCGATAGAGACTACCTTCATGTCGATGCGTACCGGACTGTAGGCGGGCAAAAGCAGCGATCCTCCGGCCCCGGAACTCAAATGAGACGGCACCAGAAGCAGCGCCGAGTCGCCTTCCGATAGAAGGGAGCCGAAGATGAGTTCAAGGGCTTCTGGGCTGAGTAGCGGTTGCCCAGTGTAGTAGGCGAGTCCTCCTGCTTTGTACAAAAATGAGTTGGAACTGTTACGATTCACCTCGCTGCTGTCCACAATGAAGCCGTCCAACCGCCTTGCGAGGAATCTGACCTTGACCTCGTCGCCCACCTCGGGCTTCTGGCCGGTCGTTCCCTTCGATACAATTTTATAATACAGCCCTTCCTTCGTGCTTTGCGCGGCGATACTATTCTTGGCGATATAAGCCCGAATCTCCTCGTCGTTTTGCACCTTCTTGTCGCTACCGATTGGGTTAGACACATCTTTGCAAGCCGACAGGAAACTACCCAGCAACACGCTCACCACTACAATCCAGCCGTATTTTTGCAATTCAAGCATTCAGTGAATTAGTTTTATTCTGATATTGGACCGGTCCGCCGGCGCGGTTGGACGTTGGACGTTGGATTTTTTTGATTCCATTATCCATTATCCACTATCCATTATCCAACGTCCCCTTACTGCGGCATACCACCCGGCATTCCTGGGTTGGCACCCGGAGGAGGCGTCGAGAAATCGACTAATTCCACGTCGAACAGCAGTACTGAATTGGGCGGAATGCCCTGGTTGCCTTCGGTGCCGTAGGCCAGACCCGACGGGATAATCATCATCCGCTTCTCGCCTTTTTTCATTGACATAATGCCCTCTTCCCAACCGGGAATGACCATGCCCACGCCCACGCGGAAGTCGATGGGTTCGCCGTTGGACTGCGGGTTGCCCTTGGAACTATCGAAGACGGTACCGTCGAGCAGCTTTCCCGTGTAATGAACCTTCACCGCGTCGCCCGCCTTGGGGGTAGCGCCCGAGCCGGGGCTTTCGACCACGTAGGCCAGGCCCGAATCCGTACGCTGGACTTTGTCGCCGAGGTTGTTGGTGGCGATGTATTTGTCGATGGTTTTGGCGTCGATGCCTTTTTGGGCGGCGCTCAGCTCACCCTGCTTTTTCTGGAATTCCTCCGAAGATTGGATGTCCAGTACTTTTACGGTAAACGACAGGTCGGTGCCTTTTTTTACCATCGGAGGCATGGGCTGCATCATTTTGGCAAAAAGAGTGTCGGCGCTAACGTAAAACGTCGCGCTGTCGCCCACGGCCAGCATAGCTAGTCCTTCCTCGAAGCTGCCTTTGAAAGGAGGCTGCTGAAGCACGAGCTTCACGGGCATATTCTCTTCGTAGGTATTGCGGAGGGTGGAGTCCTCGCTGTTTTTCAGTACGAGGTGGAAGCTCATTATTTCGCCCATTTTGGCTTTGCGGGCTTCTTCGTTGTGTTCGTGGAATTGGTACTTCAGGCCGTCTTCCGTCACCTGCATTTTATATTTGTTACAGGCGGCGGCCAGGAAACAGATGCCCAGCACTAGGCTGATAGATTTGAGGTTCATTGTTTTTTAGTTAGAATTGAATTAGAGTGGTTTATGGGTTGTTGGCTAAAATAATACTTGCTATAACGCGCTTCCCCCCATTTTTGTGCAAAGGAAACAAAAAAACGCCCTTATTTCTCCACGCTCAGGAGTTGGGCTTTGTAAAAAGGCAGGAATTTCAGGAACTGCTCCACGGTGTCGTCCAGCGACAGCGTCGTGCGTCCGCCCGAGGCATTGCGATGGCCGCCGCCGTTGAAATGGGCGTTGGCCAGCTCGCGGACGGAGAAATCCCCGAACGACCGAAACGAGATTTTCACCTCGCCCTTGCGCTCGATAAATAGCGCCGACATCACCACGTCCTCGACTTGTAGGCCGTAGTTCACGATGCCCTCCGTGTCGCCCGTGCCTGACTTGTATTCTTGTAATTCGGCGGCAGTAAGCGTCATGTAGGCCGTGCGGTACTCGGGCAGCACATGCAGCTTTTCGCTCAACACATGGCCCAGCAGCTTCATGCGCAGCAGCGGCGAGTTGTCGAAAATCATGCGGTGTACCTTGTTGACTTCAAAGCCCGTACGCATCAAATCGGCCACGGCCAGGTGTACTTCCGGCGTGGTGTTGCCGTGCCGGAACGAACCCGTGTCGGTCATGATGCCCGCGTAAAGGCATTCGGCCATCGGCGCGTCGAAGAAGTCCGGCCCGTCGATTTCTTTAATGATTAGGTAAATCAACTGTGCCGTGGCTGCGGCTTCCGTGTCCCACACCATAATATCGGCGAAGGTTTCGGGCTCGATGTGGTGGTCCACCAGCAGTTTGGTAGCCTGCGCCTCGTTAACCCAGCGGCCCAGTTCTTTCAAACGGGAAATCGCCGAAAAGTCGAGGCAGCATACCAGTGTGGCGTCCTGAATCAGTTGCTTACACTCCTTAGGTCTTGATTTATTCCCCTCAAAGGTCAGCACCCGCCCGGCGGTGGGCATCCACAGCAGGTTGGCCGCGACGTCGGTGGGGCTGATGACGCTCACGGTATGTCCCTTCGCTTCCAGATACAAAGCCCAGCCCAGCGATGAACCCATCGCGTCGGCGTCGGGATCGCGGTGCATGGTAATCACTACTTTCTGGGGGGAGGTAAGGAGCGCGCGTAAATCGCTAATAGATTGATTCAAAATGGTTTGTATTCGATAAAGGGAAGTATTTCATATTGGACGTTGGATTTTGGATGTTTGACTTGGGGCGACCGTATGGTTAATTCTGGCAGCGTCCAACGTCTGATGTCTAACGTCCAACGTCCAGAATCCAGCGTCCAAAATCCGGCACATCCCCCACAACGGGCGCACAAAAGTAGTAAAACTGCCGGGATTTGTGACGTCCTGCCCATTTTATGGGGAAATTGCCCTACTTTTGCGGCCAAATAAAATTTCGTACAGAAAATGTCAGGAAACAAAACATTTACCATGATTAAGCCCGACGCTGTAGCGGACGGCAACACGGGAGCGATTATCAAGATGATCGAGGAAGCGGGATTCAAGATCGTTGCCCTGAAAAAAACGCTGCTCACCCCCGAGCGGGCGGGCGAATTTTACGCCGTCCATAAGGAGCGGCCTTTTTACGGTGACCTTTGTAAGTATATGTCGTCGGGGACTATCGTGCCGATGATTTTGGAAAAAGACAACGCCGTGGCGGATTTTCGTACCCTGATCGGTGCTACCAACCCGGACAATGCCGACGAAGGAACGATCCGTAAGCTATTTGCCAAATCCATCGAAGCTAACGCTATCCACGGCTCGGATTCGGACGAGAACGCGTCTATCGAAGGAAGTTTCTTCTTTTCGGAGTTAGAGAAATTTTGAAGGGAGTTTATGAGTTAAAAGTTTATGAGTAAAAAAAACTCATGAACTCATGAACTCATAGACTCATAGACTCATAGACTTAATTTCTTGCCAAATGCTCGGTCTTCGGCTTTTTGAGCAGATCCAGTAAACTCTGTTTGATCAACTCGGGTCGATCCCACATTAGCGTATGGCCGATGCCGTCCACCGGGATAAGCGTGAACGATAGCGCGTTGACCAAGTGCTTGCGGGCAAACTCGGCGTTGGAGAAATAAATCAGTTCGTCGGCGTTGCCGTGCAGCATGATAATGCGGGCCTCGATGCGGTTCCAGCCATCCTGGATGTCTTCCAAAGCCTGACGGTGGTGCAGTTTTTCGTCGTTGGCCACGCGCAGGATCGTCGGGAAAAACCAGCCGAACCAGGGCGAGTCGATTACGTAGCTGATCGGGTAGGTGTACTCTTCGCCTGGAGCCAGGGAGGACGCGATGAACAGGACACCCGAAACTTTATCGGGATTATCCATCGCCAGTTTGGCAATAACTGCCCCACCGTAGGAGGAAGCCGCCAGGTTGATTTTGCGGCCCTGCCGGGCATAATGGTTAATAAGTGGCTGCAGCAAGTGCGCCTGCTCCGTGACGGAAACGACGGACTTACCAAAACCCGAATAGCCGTAGCCGGGGCGATCGACCCCGACGAGCATGGTATGATTAGTGAGGGCGGTGTCGGCGTACAACGAGCTGAAAAAGCTGAGGGAACTCGGCGCACCGTGTACTAAAATCGTCACGGGAAGGCTATCTCGCCCGAATTCCACAAAACGCATTTTTCGGTCTTTAATCTTGTAACGGTGAATCGCGATCGGCGTCATGTGCGACTTGAAAGTGACGGAAAGCTCCTTGTCGCTGATGCGCAGCTCGACGCGCTGGGCCATCCACCAGCCGCCCGCCAGCAGGAGCAGCAGTAGGGCAAAAACCCAGCGCAGCCAAATTCGCTTTTTGGGTTTGTTGCTCATCTGTTGCTCTTCCACTATTTCATCTCCTTCTTTCATGCTTCTTTGAACACAAAAAGCGAACCACGAGTTGCCGCAGTCCGCCTTTTAACAATCGAGAAATTAACGAAACTTATCAAGCGGTTAAGGGCGCAGCACCCGGTCAGTGACGTGGATGACGCCATTGGTGGCCAGAATGTTAGTTTGACCCACGGTTGCCGCCTTGCCTCCGTTGCCATTGCCGGTAATTTTTATTCCGCTGTTGGTATCGACCTTAAACGTTTTACCAGCGGCGGCCGTAGCCAGGTTTCCACTCGTAAAGTTGTTGGCCAACACCCTCCCTGGTACAATATTGTACAACAAAATGTCCGCAATCACCGAAGGGTTAGCGGCACTGAGCGAGCCGGGCGAGGGAAATCCTAGGTCGATAAATGCCTGGTTGTTGGGAGCCAGGAAAGTGAATTGCGAACTGGAAGAAGTGAAAATATTCCGAAGGGTACTGTTGGCCTCCGCCGCCCGTTCCGCTGCCGCCAGCGCAAAGGCCAGGCCGCTGTGTACTTTCAACTCCTCTACCAAATTTCGCGAAATGGGTTGTAACACCCGCTCGACGACGTGGATCGTGCCGTTGTCGGCCTTGCGGTCGGCCTGAATGATGCGAACGCCGTTGATAAGTACTTCACCCGTGCCGTTGACGGTTACGTAGGCGGGTTTTTCGGCCAGGTTGGGAATGGTTTTACCGTTGGCATTGGCGATTTCGGCCTGACTCTGTGAGGTGGTCAGCACGTGGTATTTCAGCAGGTCGCGAATTTCTCCGTTCGACCGGGAAGTGACCGCTCCCGCATCGGCGAAGCCCGAGGCCCGGAAAGCCGCGTCGTTGGGCGCCAGCAGCGTGAGCGAACCCGACCGCAGGGCGTCACCGAGGTCGGCGTGGCGGATGGCCGCCGCCAGAATGGTGAAGTCACCGTCGCTCGCGATGACGTCGGCGATGGTCATCGGCTTGACCCGATTTTTATCCTTATTTTTGCAAGCCGAAGCCAGGCCAAAAAGCAACCCGACTACCAAAATTTTCAACCACACTGACCCGGTGACACGCATTAATCTCATAACTTAGATTGGTTTTGAATGGTAAATCCCCTTAATAACTCAAATTTTAGGGTAGATAGTATCGGATCAATGATTTTCAATAAAACGTAAAACAAACTCTATGAAAGCAAAAACTCAATTCGCGAGTGTACTGGCCGCCGCTCTGGTCGGCCTTATTTTCCTGGCTGCTCGGCCAGTTCAGGACACTGCTGAACCCGCAAAGAAAACGGTAAAACTCTTTAACGGCAAGAACCTCGACGGCTGGAAAATTCATGGCACCGAAAAATGGTACGTGGAAAACGGCCTGCTGATCTGCGAGAGCGGCCCCGACAAGGCGTACGGTTACCTATCCACCGATAAGGATTATAAGAACTTCGACCTTACGGTAGAGTTCCAGCAGGAGGCCAACGGCAACAGCGGGGTTTTCTTCCGTTCAACCTTCGAAGGCACCAAGGTGAAAGGCTGGCAAGTGGAGGTCGCTCCGCCCAACCACGACACGGGCGGCGTCTATGAATCCTACAAGCGGGGCTGGCTGAAGCAAATTCCCGACGAAGAGGAAGGCTACCTGAAAATGGGGGAGTGGAATAAAATGCGCATCCGCGTCGATGGCGACCACGTGCAAACCTGGCTCAACGGCCACCCGATGGTAGATTTCAGCGACGAGATAATCGGTAAGGGCGAGGGGGCCATCGCGCTGCAAATCCACGACGGCGGCGGCATCAAAGTGCGCTGGAGGAACCTGATGCTGAAAGAACTCTAATTTTGAATGAGTGACGGGGCAGCCCCGCTGTGAGTGAATGAGTGCATATGCGACCGTACGGCGAATTCTGGTTGTTTGCTTTTGGCTATCGGGTAGATTTAGCCCATGGCTCACCGCCCAGCCGATGCAAATCCAGCACCTAACCGTGCGTGATGGGCTGTCGCAGAGTTCGCCCTACCACATGCTCAAGGACTCGCGCGGTTTCCTTTGGCTGGGAACCCAGGATGGAATCAACCGCTTCGACGGACACCGATTTCAGGTCTATAAGCCGGATGTTCACGATCCGCACGCGCTCAAAGGTGTGAACGTGGCAGGTATCGTGGAGGACAAACAGGGAAATATCTGGGTGGGGACCGAGGAGGGTCTCAACCGCTACGACCGCACCACCGACCGCTTTTCGCTTTATCGCCCTACTGCCCAAAAGCGCCGCACATCGCCTTTCCACGCTACCAAAAGCGAACTCTGGTTTTCCTGCGAGGGGCAGGGGATCATGGCGTATCATTTCAAAACCCAC
>JBBSKK010000164.1:0-6851 GCA_038256395.1 Cytophagales bacterium
CAGACCGGGACCCAGCAGCAGCCAGTCCGGGGGAAGTCGCCTGCCGTCCAGTTTATTCACCTTTTCCACTTTCAACTCCATGAGGTAGGCGGGTACTTGCTGCTCGGCCCACAAAGCCTGGTTGAAGCGCACACCGCCGCGCGCCACACCGTCGGGGTCGGCCATCGGAAAGAGTTGAAAAACCACCCTATCCAGCATTTTTTTTCCTTCGTCGCTTTCCAGCAGGTGTTTGATGACGCCTTCCATGACCCACGAGGTACCCGCTTCCCAAGCATGCTGCCGAGCCATAAGCCACACGACTTTTTTCTTTTCGGTTGGAATTTGCGCGTTTGTGATCGTCAGCAGCGGGATGGGGCGGCCCTTGGGGGTTTGCCCGGCGCTGCGGGTGGTAAGGTTGGGGTTGTTTTGGTAGGATTGCAGTAGTTTGCTCAAATGCTTAGTCGTATAAGGCGGCTGGTGCGCTACCCAGAGGATTTTTCTTTCGGGTTTTAGTTTCATCGTTAACTCCTTTTTCTCCTCATTCCACCTAATCTCGTCGTCGGTGAGGTGCCGCCAGGTGGCGTTGTCGTAGCTGATGACGGGGCGGGTTTGAGAGGTGATAGCGTGGCTGCCGGGCTTGTAGTTGTATTCGCCGACGAGGTCGGTCAGGTCGATGGTCAGGGTTTTTCCTTTGGCGTTTTCCACCCGAAAGTAGTACCAACTGGCCTGGCGATTGCGGTTTTGGGAATCGGATTCTCCGGCGACCGCGCAGCGCCAGTGGGTGGGGTTTACTTCTTCCAAAGTTCCCAGTCTTCCACCCTCGAAGTTGGTTTTGATATTGATTTGGGCGGCGAGGGGGAGGGAAATAAAGGCGAGAAGGGCTAACAGAGCGTTTCTTGCTATCATTTTTTTGTCTGGTTGAATTGAATAGTTCACCTAGACGGCCGGGACGGCCGTACCACATTATTTTGCTGGGTTGAGCATCAGCGTCCGGTCGGCGACGGCTTTGATTTTTTCTTTGTCAAAATAAACCGGGAAGTACTCGTCCCGCGCCCAGCGCTGAAATAGGTCGCCGTAGTGCGAGTCGTTGGGGTCGGCGGACTGGCCGGGACTATTGATGCCCAATGTTTTGTCCCAATTCTCGGTATCCACCAGAATGCGGAACGACGCGCCGTAGCGCTGGCCTAGCGTGTTGCCCGTGCTGTTAACTGTTTCGCCGGAGCCGCCACGCGGGGTGGGGCCGAAGTTGATTTTCTTCCTCATCTCGGCGCTCGCCAGCGGGCTGAGCGGATGCTCGATGACGATGTGCTTATTGGCAGCCTGCCCGTACTGCCAGCGATTCGGGTCTTTGCCCAGCCGTTTGGTCAGATCGCCGATTGCTTTCAGGAAGGAGGAACGCAGGAGTTCGTCTCGTTTCTGCACGGGCTTGGTGCCGAACTCCGCCGGGGGCGTAATGAGGTAGTCCAGCAGCAGCTTGGTCGAGAGCCGCCGCAGGTACCGACGGGCCACTTCGGGAACCATAATTTGGTACACCGCTTCGCTCAGTTGATTTTCGAATTCAGCGTAAATCGCCGCCGCTACGGATTCGGGCGATAGCTGATAATCCCAACTCTCCAGTTGCCTGACGAACTTCTTCTCGGCGGCATTGGCAAAATCCAGCCGCGCCAGCATCGGTACCAGTGTCCGGGCGGAGAGGGAGAGGTAGTCGGTTTGAAGTTGGACAAAATCGAAGAGATTGAACCGCTTCCCCGACCCCAGCACTTCCTCGATTCGCTGGGCGCGGTAGGGCGAGGCCCACTCCCAGCCGATGGCGTTGCGGTTTGGGAAGTCGGGCGAGGTAAGGTTGTTGTTGGCCGTGGCTATGAAGCCCTCGGGCGGATCACTGCTGTGGGGCAATTGCTTGATGGGAAGGGAACCCGACCACTCAAAGCGACCATCGCCCGGCACGGGAACCAGTCCCGACCAGTTGGGGCGAATCGGGGCCAAGCCCACGGCTTGCCAACCGATGTGGCCCGCACGGTCGGCCCAGACCATGTTTTCGCCCGGCAGGCGGCTGTACGAACAGGCTTCGCGGAACTCGTCCCAGTTTTTGGCCTGGTTCATCCGCAGACTGGCCAGGTAGGGCGAGGCTCCCGTTTCCAACCACCCGGCCCGCACGGCGTAAGCTTTGTTGTTCTTTTTATCTTCAAAAACTACCGGGCCATGCCGCGTAAATTTCAGATCAACCTTTTGCGCCGAAGTACCTTTGACGGCCACGGAATCATTCAGAATATTCATGGCAACCCAGTTGCCTCGGTAGCGGTACTGATTCGGATTATCGGGGTTGGTTTCGTACACGTAGAGGTCTTCGTTGTCGGTTTCAAAGACGGTTAACCCCCAGGCACCGTGGTCGTTGTGGCCGATAGAAATGCCCGGCAGCGAGGGTTCCCCGGCCCCGATGACGTTCCAGCCGGGGGCATTCAGGTGAATCCAGTAGCGCAGCGAGGGCGCAGCCTGCACGCGGTGCGGGTCGTTGGCCAGCATCGGAAAGCCGTTTTGGGCCAGTCGACCGTCGATGGCCCAGTTGTTGGAACCCACGAACTGCTTTGCCTCGGCGTACCATTCCTGAAAATCGAAAGCGGGTTTCGTTTCCAGACTGCCGCTGCGCTTGTCGGGGGCCGAAAACTGCACCGGACTGCGGTGAGCAGTGTACAGCGCCAGAATATCTTGAAAAAGATCTTTGCCCTCCACGCCCTTTTCCAGCGTCAGGTTCGGTTCGGTTTCTGGGTGGCGCGTGGGGTGAAACCAGTTCAGTTCGCGGGTTTTGACCTCGCCCATGAGCTGCACTTGCCGCCCAAAATTCAGTTCGTCCACCACATTGGCGACCAGCCCCTGATGGCGACTCACGACTACTTCGGGCGTCCAGTAGTCGGGTAGCGTTTTCAGGAGTTTAAATTCAAAGGGCAAATTCGTGGAATCGGCCCGCAGCTCAGTCACGCGGGCGTTGATGCCTTCCACGAAGGCCGTAATAATGGCTTTGCCGCGCGGGTGGTAGTGCGCGTATTCGCGCTCCATATCGCCCCGGTAGCGGAAGAGCCGGGTGCCGATGTCGCGCTTAATTTCCGACGGCCCGAGTAATTCGGCGACGGTACCCGTGCCCTGCCGCCGCCACATTTCCAGTTGAAAGGGACGGTCAGAAGCCGCCACGTAGCCTTGCGCGAAGAAAAGGTCGTGTTCGTTTTGGGCGTAAATGTGTGAGATGCCCCACTGGTCGCGGATAACCTCCACGGGTTCCTGCAAACCGTTGACTTTCAAGGATTGGGCAAAAGAATTTTGGAGAAATAAAAGGAGAAAGAGGAAAGGTACGAATCGCTGCATGGGATTTTCTTTTTTGGGAAAAAGTCATGCCCAGACCCTGTTTTACTTACCTCATGGGAACAACCCCTTGCGTCGCGGTTCAAAATAATCCCTCCCGCACTGCCTCCGCCTTCAACAGCTCCCGGTCGATTGGCACCACGCCCACTTGTTCGCAGACCAACCCACCGCCCAAATTGGACAGTCCGGCGATGGTGCGCGGCGGCAGCCCCAGGGCCACGCAGCAAGCCGCGATGCTGATGACCGTGTCACCCGCGCCGGACACGTCGGCAATCTGCCGTATGTGCGCGGGCAGGTGGTGGGTTTCGCTTTGGTAGTCGATATACACGCCATGTTCCGAAAGCGTAATCAAAGCCCCCGCCGCGCCGAGGGTTTCGGTGAGTTGCTGCACGATAGCCCGCAAGGCTACGTTGTCTTTCACGTCGAAGTCCACTTTTAAGCCTTCCCGCAGTTCTTTCAGGTTAGGCTTGAAAAGTGTCGTTTGTCGATAAGCCAAAAAGTTGCGCTTTTTAGGATCGACAACCGTCGGTACCTGATGCTGATTGGCGAAGTCGGTAATTTCGGCGATGGCTTCGGGGCTGAGGACACCCTTGTCGTAATCTTCAAAAATAACTACCTGGCAGCCGGGAATGAGTTCTTTGGCTTTGGCGATCAACTGAGCCCGTTCCTGGTCCGAGATGTTCGTGTCGGTTTCGGTGTCGATTCGGACGACTTGCTGCGAACCTGCGATGATGCGTTCCTTAATGGTCGTGATGCGGGAATCGCTGCGAATCAGACCCTCGGTACTGAGGTTGCGTTCGGTGAGTTGATGGTCCAGAATATCGCCGGGGCCATCGTCTCCGATCACCGAGCAGGCAATCGCTTCGGCCCCGAGGGCCTGCACGTTCAACAGTACGTTACCCGCTCCGCCCAGGCGGTACTCGCGCCGCCCGACGTGAACCACGGGAACGGGTGCTTCGGGCGAAATGCGCTCGACCTTGCCCCAGACGTAAGAATCCAACATCACATCGCCCACGACCAGGACGCGAAGTTTGGCGAAGTTTTCGAAGATTTGATCTAGAGTCACTTTAAATTAGTTGACGGTGGACAGTTGACAGTTGACAGCGATGGGTTTGCATTGTCCATCATCAACTGTCCACCGTCAACTGAAAAAGTCAAAGTTCTTAATTTTTGGGAGAAGGTCGGGGTAAAATACTATTTTTGGTCTAGTTCATTCCTAAACCCCTTGTATGGAAAGCCTTTTTGCCACTGAACGTCTGCGTTCTTTACTACCCCGAATTCAAGAATTTGTCGAAACCGAACTTTACCCGCTCGAAACGACCGAAAACCTCACGCAGGATTTTTCTTGCCTTGAACCCACCCTTCTTGCCAAAAGAAAGCGCGTGAAGGAAGCCGGGCTGTGGGGACTGCACCTGCCGGAGGCGGACGGCGGACTGGACTTGACGCTCTGCGAATTCGGACAAATCAGCGAGGCACTGGCGCGGTCGCCCTTTGGGCATTTCGTGTTCAACACCCAGGCCCCCGACATCGGCAACACCGAGCTTTTGCACAAATACGCCCCGACCCTCTTGAAAGAAAAGTACCTGAAACCCCTCATGGCGGGCGAAATCCGCAGTTGTTTCAGTATGACGGAGCCGGAGTACGCGGGTTCCAACCCCACTCGCATGGGTACCACGGCGGTCAAGGACGGCGACGACTACATCATCGACGGCCACAAGTGGTTCACCAGTTCGGCGGACGGGGCAGCTTTTATTATTGTGATGGCGGTTACCAATCCCGAGGCGTCGAAATATCAGCAGGCCAGCCAGATTTTGGTGCCAATGGACGCACCGGGCGTCACGCTGGTGCGCAACATCCCGATCATGGGCCACACGGGCGATAGTTGGGCGAGCCACGCTGAAATGCGTTACGAAAACGTGCGAGTGCCGCAAGCAAACCTCATCGGGCCGGAAGGGGCCGGGTTTTTGCTGGCGCAGGAGCGCCTCGGACCAGGGCGAATTCACCACTGCATGAGGTTCATCGGCATCGCCGAGCGTAGTTTCGACTTGATGTGCCGCTACGCCGTGAGCCGCGAGTTGGAAGCAGGTATCGTGCTGGGTGACAAGCAGTTCATCCAGGGATTCATCGCCGACAGCCGCGCCGAGATCGACGCCGCCCGGCTGCTGGTGCTGCGCACGGCCCGCCATATCGACGAGCAGGGTGCAGCCGCCGTGCGCGACGAGATTTCGATGATTAAGTTTTTTACTGCCAACATGATGCTGCGCGTTGTGGATCGCGCCATTCAGGTCCATGGAGCGCTGGGCATGACGAGCGATATTCTGCTCTCCTACTGGTACACCCACGAACGCGCCGCCCGGATTTACGACGGGGCCGACGAGGTACACAAAGCCGCGCTGGCGCGGAATATTTTGAAAGGCTACGGATTGGACGTCAAAAGGAAAACTCGCAAACCATGAAAAATATCTTCCTCCTTTTTTTATTAATCGGTACCACGGTACGCGCCCAACAACCACCCAAAGTGCTCATCGTCACGGCGCACCCCGACGATGAGACGTCCTTTTCGGTCACTGTGTTCAAGATCACGCACGACCTGAAAGGCACGGTAGACCTGGCCCTGATGACCGACGCGCAGGGCGGCTTTAACGGCTCGGAGTTGGGTTCAGTCTATTACGGCTATTCCCTGACCGATTCGGTGCTGGGGCGGGAACGGCTGCCCGCCATTCGCAAGCAGGAATTGATGAACGCCGGACGAATCATGGGCATTCGAAATTATTTCTTTTTTGACCAAAAGGATGATCTCTACACCCAAGACGAAAAGCCCTACGCGGGCGGCACGTTGTGGGACATTCCTTACGTTGAGAAAAGGTTGGATCAGATTCTGGCTCGCGAAAATTACGATTTCATCTTCGTGCTGGTACCTCACGCCGGGCAGCACGGCCATCACAAAACGGCCAGCCTGATGGGACTTCGCGCGGCGCGGCGCTATGCTGGGGCTAAAAAACCCATTGTGCTGGGCGGCGGCTGGACGGTAAATGGCAGCGAAGCGCGACCTTTTGAGGGCCTGGAAGGCTATCCCGAAACCCGAATCCTGCCAGAAGCCCCGGTTTTCGCCTACGACCGCTCCGTCAAATTCGGCCACCGCGACTTGCTGACCTACAAAATTGTTTCAGACTGGGTAATTGCCGAGTACAAGTCACAGGGCGATTTGCAGGAAAATCTGATCCATCGCGGAGATGTGGAGATGTTCCGCTATTTTGCCATCAATCCCCGCGATGGCATTGCCAAAACCCAGGCGGTGTTCGACGCGATTCGGGCAACGGGTTTTCCCAAATAATCAAAAAATTACTATGAATTTAGCTGCCGACCAGCCTGTGCAAGTCCGTTCGGGCGAGCAGATTGATCTCGTATCTCTGAATAGTTATTTACTTGAAACCAAAGCTTTCGAGTCACCTGTTGCAGAAGTCCGGCAGTTTCCCGGCGGCTATTCCAACCTGACGTATTTACTCAAAACCCAGGAC
>JBBSKK010000165.1:0-6834 GCA_038256395.1 Cytophagales bacterium
GCATTGGTGGACACCTTACGGCCCGAAAGGAAAATTTTATTGGATTTGGTTTATTTTCAGGGCTACACCCAGGAAGAAGCCTCGAAAGAACTCGACGTACCCTTGGGAACGGTCAAATCACGCATCAGGACCGCGTTAAAAGATCTCAAAATTTATTTCAAAATATGAACATCTCAGCCTACATAGATTCAGGAACCCTGGAAGAGTACGCGCTGGGTATAGTCTCCGCGCAGGAAAAACAGGAAGTCGAATGTCTCACTCAGGTGTATCCCGAGTTGAAGGCCGAACTCGAGTTAATTGAAAAAGCACTCGAAAAATACACACTGCAACACGGAGTCCCAGTACCTAGCCGGGTGAAAGATACTATTTTCGCCCAAATGACATTTGGTCAGGTAGCCGACGCTACGGCTAACGAAACTTTGCCCGACAATGTAATTGAAAAAGAAGTTATAACAAATGAAGTAGAAGCAACGCCCATCCGGCAAGACGCGACTGTCACCCGCCCAATGTGGGGGACACTAGGGATAGCCGCCTCCATCTTGTTTGCTATTTTTGGCGCGTGGATGGCGTATCAATACGTCACCGCCCGCGACGAAAACGAAAAACTTGCCACGCAGGTTGAAAACCTGAACGAGCAGTCGAACACCATGCAACAAAGAGCCGAGTACAACGAAGCCCTGGCCGCCAACTACCGTAACCCGGATGTTAAAATCGTGAAAATGCCGGGCCTGGAAAAATTCCCCGACAGCGAAGTGACGGCCCTTTGGAATCAGAAAACCAGCGAAGTGCTGCTGGATGTGCAGAATCTGCCCGCGCCGCCCACCGGGAAGCAGTACCAACTCTGGACGATCGTGGATGGCAAGCCCGTGGACATGGGCATGATCGACGACGATTTTCTGGGTAAATTATTGAAAATGAAAGCTAGTTCACCTAACGCGGTGGCCTTCGCCATCACGCTGGAAGACGACGGCGGCAAGCCCAGCCCCACCATGGAAGAAATGGTCGTGATGGGAAAAGTGTAGGGTTAGCGCAACATAATACGCTGAACCTGGGTGGTTTGTTTCGTTTTTATTTGTAAAAGATAAAGGCCCGGAGGGGCGGCGGGCGAAACCCGCAGCAATAGTAATCCGATAATCCCGCTGTCCGAGAGGTCAGCGGGAATTTTTTTACCTTGGGCGTCGGTAAGTTGATACTCGAAAGTCTGCGGCAGATCGACGCGCAAGTAGATGGGTTCGCCCAGCGGCGCAGGATTGGGAAAAGCGGTAAGCGCTGGCGGATTATCGCCCTGGAATACCGCGACCGAGGGAGAGTATTGCACGCGCCCCGCCTGGTCGCGCAGCCGAAGACGGTAGTAAGCGATTTGGGACAAAGGCTCAGTATCGGTGAAGCTATACAGACGGGAGGAGGTTTTGTCGAAAGAAAGGGGAATGTCGCCCAAAACCTGAAAAACTTGTCGATTCTCGCCGCGCTCGACGGTAAGTTGCAAGAGATCAGGGTGGGCGGCCATAAGAGCGTGTATTTCTAGTTGATTATCGAGTCCCCGCGTTTCCATCGATTTCACGAGTTGCGGCGTCGATAAGCCATTTTCTATCTGAAATATTTCGGAAACGCTGCCTGGGTGCGCCGGATTCTGCGCCACCACCCGCAGCCGATAGCTGCCCTCAGCCAGCGTGGCGGGTAGGTTCACCCGCAGCGGGCTTGCCGAACCCGACCCGACTACGGCCAGGAAATTTCCCGTCGCGTCAAGCAACTGGGCTTCCGTTTGAAAAGTATTGATGCCCTGAGCGTAGTAAGGCAGCAGGAACGACTGGCCGGGCGAAGCTGCGCGGGGCACCACGCCCGTGAGCAGAAAGCCGCCGGAGGTATAGGCGGGTGTCTGGCTAAAAAAGGCGTCCGAAAGGTTGAGGTTCCAGGCTTGCGCCATTTGGGACAGGCCCTGCGTCCCGCCTTTGATATTTTCAAAATGCCCGTGAACGGGCCGTGGTACCTGGATGGTGTCGGCGTAGGGTCCGCGCCACACCCGCAGGCCGGGCGTCTCGGCCAACTGGACCTGCGCCTCGATCACGGGCAAATACGGGTCGGGAGCATTGTGGGTGACGCTACAAAGCGCGACCGCCCAGCCGATGGCAAGTCCAAAATCCTGGTTCGTTTTCTCGATTAGCCGGCGGATATTTTGGTAATAATCCGCCTTGGAGATTTTCAGATGCACGGCGTCGTTCTCCCCGTGAAACCACAGCACCGACCGCAAGCCGAGCCAGGAGTGGTAGTAGCGCAGTGTGTTGATGAGGTTGCTGTATGGCTGGCGGTTTGGCCAGTCTTTGCCCACGTAAATGTTGCGCGTGTTCTGCCCGTTGGCACTTTCCCGCCAATTGATGGAATTGGCCGCCGCCCAGCCCGCATTCATGAAAAGTACCGGAACGCCCAGCCGCGCCACCAGCAGTGACCCCAATTCGCCCCAGTACCAGGCCGACTCGCCCGAGGGAAAAATGCGGTTGGTTGCCTTCAATGGCTCGAAAGTCGGGGCGGGCATCGGTCCGTCGGGGGCGACGGTAATATTTTCGTTGTTGAGAAACTTATTGAGGGCATTGAAGGACACGACCTGCTCTGCGGCGTCTTTTGCGCCGAGGTTCGGCAGTCCCATCGCGTTGGAATGCCCAGCGACCAGGAAAACTTCGCCGATGCCCACGGGCTGCACCGAAGTTGAGTCAACGACTTGGCCCTTTAAAAAACCTCTAATTTCCAACTTGTACCAGCCACCGCTGGCGTCGAGAGAACCGAAGAAAACACCTTTGCGGTCGGGAGTGTTCAGGGAAATCCACGTCCCGACATTTTCCCCGTTTCCAGCCAACGTCACTAATCGCGCTTCCAGCTTTTCATAAGGCAGAGTAAGCGTCCCGCCGATTCTCAGCGTTCCCCGATCGCTCTGGTTGCGCTGGATGACGGTGTTTTTTTGGGGGAAGGAAACTGAAATTTTCGCGTAAGCACCCTCGATTCCTACAAACAGCAAACATAAAAGTGCGTAAATTCTGGTCATAGGGATTGGTTGGTGACAAGGTGTGGCTATTGGGAATGGATGGCGAAGTTGGTGAAATCCATCAATTTCTAGTTGTGATTGGAATTTTATCAACATTAAATAAAAATATAATAGAGCCAAAATTCAAAGCTTCTATTTTTTTGATCTAGACGGGAAACTATTGCCAAATTTCGG
Source organism: Cytophagales bacterium (assembly GCA_038256395.1). Lineage (GTDB taxonomy): Bacteria > Bacteroidota > Bacteroidia > Cytophagales > Spirosomataceae > Persicitalea. The sequence goes on from JBBSKK010000165.1 coordinate 3,209, forward strand.
TGTTTCAACATCTATCAATGAACGCTCGTTCCGAAATTTGCGATTATAATCTGCTATTCATTAGTGTATTATAATTCATTTTTAAGGTACAAAACAGCACCCTCGGCTTTTTCTCTTTCTATGAGCGTACGTATATTTATCGCTGGTCTCTTTTTATTTGGAGTTGCCTTCTTCCCCGCTCAGGCCCAAAACAACCTTGCCGATTCATTGGATTCTTCCGCGACGCTGGAAGAGTGCGTTCAGTACGCCCTGGCGCATCAGGTGGACATCCGGCAGGCGCAGCTCGACGAGCAAATCGTGGACCATACCATCAAAAGCCGGCTGGCCGACTGGTACCCGCAGATTGGCCTCAATTATAATATCCAGCATTATTTGCAGCTTCCCGTTCTGCTCTTCCCCGACTTGAACAATCCGAATGGCCCGCGCCGCGAGATCCGTACGGGCGTAGCGAATTCTTCGACGGCGGCCTTTGCGCTGAATCAAACGATTTTTAACCGCGACGTATTGCTGGCCAATCGCACGGCCCGCGACGTGCTGTACCAAGCGACGCAGAACACGACCAACCAAAAAATAAACGTCACGGTGGAAGTGAGTAAGGCGTTTTACGATCTATTACTGACGCGCCAGCAGCAGGACATTCTAAAAACCCAAATCGAACGCTTGGCCCGCAACCTTAAAGACGCGACCAATCAGTTCAACGCGGGGATCGTGGACAAGACCGACTACAAACGCGCCACAATTGCCCTCAACAACGCCAACGCCCAACTCAAACAAGCACGCGAGCAAGCCGTAGCACGGGAAGCAGTTTTGAAAAATAAAATGGGCTATCCCGTGGACAAGCCGCTGGAAATTACCTACGATAGCACGCGACTGGCTTCTGACGTTTTACTGGACACGAACCAGGTCATCAGCTACCAGAACCGCATCGAGTACCAGCGGCTGCAAACGCGCCGCAATCTGCTGCGCTCGGAAATCGACTACGCCCGCTGGAGTCTGCTACCGACGGTTTCGTTTTTCCTGAACTACAACCTGAATTTCCAAAATCAGCAGTTTTCCCAACTGTACAGCCGCTCGTTTCCGAACTCACTGTTTGGCCTGACGCTCGGCTACCCGATTTACCAGGGCGGCAAGCGGCGGCAAAACATCCGCATCGCCGAACTCCAATTCGAGCGTTCCGACTGGGACGTAACGGGCCTGCGCAACGACATCGACACCGAGTTCCAGCGTGCTTTGGCGCAATACAAGAGTGATTGGATCAATTACCAGACTTTGCAGGAAAACGTAGCACTCGCTAGCGAGGTCTATGACGTCATCCAGCTACAATACAAGTCGGGCGTGAAAACGTACCTCGACGTGCTGATCGCACAGACGGATCTGCGCACGGCGGAATTTAACTTTATCAATGCCCAGTACCAGACGATTAGTAGCAAGATCGATGTGGAACGGGCGCTTGGATTAATTGATAATTGATAGTGGATAATTAAAATTTGTTGAAAATGGCTATGGTTATATCTCGTATATGTTGAAATTTAATAACTCCTACTTCACGATTGTATTTGCAGTTGTCTTCTTAATGTCGGCTTGCGGCGGCAAGGAAGAAAAACCCAAGCCGCCCGCCGAAGTACCGGTCGCCACGATTAAAGTCACGCGGGGCGAGGCGGTGGCTTACGACGAGTACCCGGCTACGGCCACGCCCCTGAAAACGGTGGAAGTGCGGGCAATGGCCAGCGGCTACGTGACGGGCATGTACTTTGAGGACGGCCAGCAGGTGCGCAAGGGCCAGCGGCTCTACCAGATCGACCAGCAACAAGTGCAAGCCTCGGTGGATCAGGCTACGGCCAACCTGCGCGTGGCGGAAGCCAACGAGCGGCTGGCCCAAAAGGACGCCGAGCGTTATATGGAATTGGACAAAAACGAAGCCATCGCCAAGCAGGTGCTGGACAACTCCCTGGCCCGGCTCGAAACCGCTAAGTTGCAAGTGCAGGCCGCCCAGGCCACCGTGCAGCAATCGCGCTCGGGCTTGAAATACACCACCGTTTCCGCCCCCATTTCGGGTACCATCGGCATTTCGCAGGTACAGCAAGGCGCCTTGGTGACCACTAATCAAACGCTGCTGAACACCCTCTCCACGGACAACCCGATGGCGATAGATTTTGGGGTGGACCAAAAAGAAATCGCGCGCTTCACCAGGCTTTTATCCCAAAACAAAAACCCCCGCGACTCCACCTTCCAACTCACCATGCCCGATGGCAGCAGGTACCCGCTCGCGGGCAAAATTGAACTCCTCGACCGCGCCGTGGACGCCCAAACCGGAACCATCAAAACCCGCCTGGTTTTCCCCAACCCCAACGGAATGCTGAAAGCGGGCATGACGGTCAATGTCCGCGTGAAAACCGACGGCAGCAGCAACAATTCCCTACTCATTCCAAAAAAGGCGTTGGTGGAGCAAATGGGCGAGTACTTCGTGTACGTCGTGCAAGGCGACAGCGTCATCCAGCAAAAAGTCCAGACCGGCACCACCATCCGCGACCAGGTCGTCATCCGCGAAGGCTTGGACGAAGGCACCGAAATCGTGACGGAAGGGATCCAGAAGTTGAAAAATGGTAGCAAGGTAGCGAAAGGAGGAAGCGGGGCGCCCCGTGGCGAGGAAAGGAGGAAGGGAGGAAAGTGAAAATTTGCTTGCACAGCCCTGTGGGGCTTATAAACTCATGCACTCATAGACTCATAAACTCCTTATGTTCGCAGATAGATTCATAAACCGCCCCATCCTGGCCATCGTTATTTCGCTGGTGATTTTGCTGGTGGGGACGCTGGCAATAATTAGCCTGCCCATTAGCCAGTACCCGGATATTACCCCACCGACGGTGCAGATTACGGGCACTTATACCGGGGCCGACGCTTCCACGGTGGAGCAGACGGTCACTACGCCCATCGAAACTCAGGTGAATGGCACGCCGGGCATGAGCTATTTGTCCAGCACCAGCACCAACGACGGGCGCACGTCCATCAACGCGGTTTTCGAGGTGGGAACGGACGTAAATATCGCGGCATTGGACTTGCAGAACCGCGTGAGCGTGGCCGCGCCGCAGTTGCCGAGCGAAGTGACGCGTCTGGGTTTGATCGTGCGGAAGCGCAATCCCAGCATCCTGATGCTAGTGGCGATGTACTCGCCCGACGAGACGCACGGCGTCAACTTCGTAAGCAACTACGCCAATATCTACGTCAAAGAGGCCCTATTGCGGGTGAAGGGCGTGGGCGATATTTTCAGTCGCGCCGACGATTTCAGTATGCGCGTCTGGTTGCAGCCCGATAAAATGGCGCAGTTGGGTATTGCTTCCGGCGAGGTGATTTCGGCCTTGCAGGAGCAAAACCTGCAGGTCGCCGTGGGCTCGGTGGGAGCACCGCCGCAGCACGACGACCAGACCTTCGAGTACACGGTCTTTACCAACAGCCGCCTTTCGTCGGCGGAGGAATTTGGCGATGTCATCGTCCGCACCCGGCCCAGCGATGGCTCGCTGGTGTACCTCAAAGACGTAGCGCGGGTGGAGTTGGGCAAGTTCAGCTACAACAGCAACTCCTTCGTGGATGGCAAGCGGGCCAGCTACCTGCTGGTGTATGAAGCCCCC
>JBBSKK010000166.1:0-6810 GCA_038256395.1 Cytophagales bacterium
AAAGAAACGGTAGTGCGTCCCGACTTACCACGCTTGGTGGTGATGATGATCACGCCGTTGGCCGCCCGTGAACCATAAATGGCCGACGCCGAGGCGTCTTTCAACACATCCATCGACTCAATATCGTTCGGAGAAATCGTGTTGATGGGGACGCCGATGATACCGTCCACCACGTAAAGCGGATCGCTGCCGCCCGCGAGGGAGGTGTAGCCGCGCAGCCGCACGGTGGGGTTGGTATTGGGGTCGCCGTTGGGTTGGGTAATGACCAAACCCGCCACCTTGCCCTGAATGGCTTGGAGGGGGTTGGGGTTGATACCCGAGTTGAAGTCCTTAGAAGTCACGGACTGCACGGAACCCGTCACGTCCTTGCGCTTGGCGGTGCCGTAGCCCACTACGACTATTTCTTCGAGGGCCTTCACGTCGTCGGACATCGTAATATTGATCGTGGATTGGTTGCCCACGGGAATTTCCTGGGTGGAAAAGCCAATGTAGCTGAAAACGAGTGTGGCCGTTGGGGCGGCGTTCACGGTGTAGTTGCCATCCATGTCGGTGTTGGTGCCTTGCGTGGTGCCTTTGACCTTAACGGTCACGCCGGGAAGGCCTCCGCCCGTGGCGTCGATTACTTTGCCCGTCACAGCGTTGTCCTGAGCAAAGGCCGTAGCGGCCAGAAAAAAGAACATAAATTGGAAAATAAGCGCATTTTTCGCCAAGCGAAACGATCGCTCTTTGGCGGGATAGGGGCTGAAATCGTCAGTCTGACGGATACCAGCCATTCGAAGGCATAGGTTCATCATAGAGTTTGGATTAGATAGGTTTTGGTAATTGATTAAAAAAGTTCTTTTCTAAAAAACTCAGACAAGCCTAGTTTAAAAGGGTCAGGGCCAATCGAGTATCAGAACTGCAAAGTTAGTAAAAATTAGAGATTTTGTAGAATTCTGCTTACAGTACTACGATTAAAAGCTAATTAAAGTTTTTTAAAAATAACGATTATCGTCAATCATGTAGCATTATTGCCTGATTAACAAGATGGTATGCAGGCATACTTGTTTTTGTCTCACTCGGCCTACCGTGCGGGCGTCCCCAAGTTTTCCCTAAATTTGGCAAAAAAAGCTACCCGTGGAATCACCCATCATTCAAATAAAAAACCTCACTAAGTCCTACGGGGAAAACCTGGTGCTCAAAGGCATCTACCTGGAAGTTCAGTCCGGCCAAATTATAGGCTACATCGGCCCGAACGGGGCGGGCAAGTCCACGACCATCAAAATCCTGACCGGATTGCTGACCGAGTACGGCGGGTCGGTGAAGGTAAACGGCCTGGAAGTAAGGCAGCATCCACTGGAAATTAAAGCCATGATCGGCTACGTGCCGGAAAACGCCGTGATGTACGACACGCTTAGTCCGTTGGAGTACTTCCGGTTTTTGGGCAGCCTGTACGGCGTGGATCGCAAGGCGACCGAACAAAAAGGAAGCGAACTGCTGCGCATTTTCAGCCTGTACGAAAACCGGAACAACCGCATGACCTCCTTCTCCAAGGGCATGAAGCAAAAGGTGCTGCTCATCTCGGGCATGATTCACAATCCCGAAATCATTTTCTTCGACGAGCCGCTTTCCGGCCTGGATGCCAACTCGGTAATCCTGCTGAAAGAAATCCTGCAACGCCTCAGCCAGGCCGGGAAAACACTCTTTTACAGCTCGCACATCATGGAGGTGGTGGAAAAAATCTGCGACCGCATCGTGTTGCTCAAAGAAGGCGCGGTCATCGCCCACGGCACTTTTCAGGAGCTGCAAAACCAGCAACACTCCGGCTCACTGGAGCAACTATTCAACCAACTCACGGGCAATAACGAGCATCTGGCGCTGGCGGAGGAGTTTGTTTTTTTGTTGAAGGGTTGAAAGGTTTAATTTTTTGTTTAAAAGTTGAAGGGTTGAAAGGTTTAATTAATTTTCAACCTTTCAACCTTTCAACCCTTCAACTCATTGAACCGCACTATCCTTTTTCTTCTCGATCTCCTTGCCCCGCTTTTCCGGCGGGCGGGCGTGGACTACCCACAGCTACGGGCCATCATGGACGTCAAACTTATGATGGACAATCGCCGCGCGCGGACGGGCTTCAATGGGCAGGAGACCAAAGACAGCGAGTGGGGCTTTGTCTGGACACTGGTCATCACTTTCGTCATGTCCAGTTTTATTGCTTTTCTGGTATATTTTTGGCCCGCCCACGTGGCCGCCTACGCCCTGGTGACGGCCTACGGTATGGTCATCGTCACCATGATCCTCATCACCGATTTTTCGCAGGTTATCCTGGATAGCTCCGACAGCGTCATTATTTTGACGCGCCCCGTGACCGGCAAGACGCTTTTCACTTCGCGCATCGTCCACGCGGCGGTGTACCTATTGCAATTGGCGTTGGCGGTTGCCTTGCCCACATTTATCGCTTCGTTCTTAAAATTTGGCTTGGGAACGGCACTTGTCTTTCTGGTGTCTTCGCTGCTGATCGCCACGCTATCGGTACTCTTTACGGCCGTGTTGTATTTGCTCATTATGCGGTTCTCGTCCGTCGAGCGGATGCAGAACATCATCAACACCTTACAGATCGTGGTGGTAGTCGTGGTCACGGTTAGCTACCAGTTTATCGGAAGGCTGGTCGATTTTAACGACTTCGAGAATCCGCAAGCCCTGCCCGTAGCCTGGTGGCACTACCTGGCACCGCCGATGTGGGTGGGACACGTCATGGATGCCATCATCACCGGAAAATTTGGTGCCGTCGCCTTCGCTTTTGTCGGATTGCTAATGGTAGCTCCTTTCCTGGCGGTGTGGACCATGAACAGCGGACTCGTGAAAGGCTTCGGTAGTCAGGTCGCTAACCTGGACGCGGTGGCCAAGAAGAAGCCGGAGGAAATTGAACTCGCCCCCAAGCGCAGCCTCCCCGAATTATTAGCCGGATTTTTCACGCGCACTTCCACCGAACGCGGCGCGTTCGAGTTGGTGTGGAAAATCGGTTCCCGCGACCGGAAGTTTAAGCTTCGGGTGTATCCCAGCCTGGCGTATTTCCTGTTGATCGGCCCGCTGATGTTTTTCAACCGACCCGGCGAAACGCTGGCCCAGATGATGGACGCTACCGCAGAATTACAATATATGCGCATCATCTTGATCTACCTAACGTCCCTCAGCCTGGTGTCGGTCAACCAGAACTTGCCGTTTTCGGAGCAGTTCAAAGCGGCCTGGATCTATTATGTGGCACCCATGGCCCGGCCCGGCGAATTTTTGAGCGGCATGATGTGGTCGGTCGTGGCCAAGTTTTTGCTGCCCGTTTACCTGCTCATCGCGGTAGCCGTTGCCATTATTTGGGGAATCGATAGCCTGGACGATGTGGTTTTAGGTGCCCTGGTAGTGCTGATTTTCCAGCAAGTTGAAATCCTGGCAACCCGCAATGTACTGCCGTTCAGTCGGGAGTTTACCAAATCGAGTAGCGGAAAATTTGTGCGCGTTCTGGCGCTAAGCCTTTTCGTTGGCCTCGTCGGCTGGGCGCATTGGGCGTTGAGTCAAACCTCCTACGTCATTTTGGTGCTGATCCCCTTTGCCTTCGCCCTGGTTTTATTTTTAAATAAAGAAATCAGGAAGCTGGGCTGGGAGAAAGTGGCGGCGTGAGTTATAGGAATCTGTTCTATAACTCAAAAATAGTTGTATATTGAGTTATAGAAAAATAATCCATGACTCATGAAATGGAACTGGGAACAGAAAAACTGGCCTGATTTTACTTTTGACGTCAGCCAATTGCAGGACTACGAACATGATTTTCTCCACAAATCGGGCATAATCGAGGGGAGTTTTCTGCATATAGACCAGCGCGAAAAGGAAGATTTGATCATCTCTTTGCTCAGCGAGGAGGCACTAAAAACTGCCAAAATCGAAGGGGAAATTTTGGATCGGGCGTCTATGCAATCTTCCCTGCGGCGGCAGTTTGGTTTGGCGACAGATTGTGCCAAAATTCCCGACGCCGAGCAGGGGATAGCGGAGATGATGGTGAGTCTGCACCGAAGCTATGACCAGCCGCTGACCCACCAAGCCCTTTTTGTCTGGCACGAAATGCTAATGAACGGCCGCCGTGACTTACGGGTAATCGGTGGCTATCGGGGCCATACCGATCCCATGCAAATCATTTCCGGGAGCGCCAGCAATCCAAAAGTGCACTTTGAAGCCCCGCCTTCCGCGCGAGTGAAGGCAGAGATGGATCACTTTCTGGCCTGGTTTAACGGAACGCCCCTCAAAGGTGAGCAACCGATGCTGCCACTAACTCGGGCTGGTATTGCGCACTTGTACTTTGAGAGCATTCATCCCTTTGAAGACGGCAATGGCAGGATAGGACGGGCCATTTCGGAAAAAGCTTTGTCCCAGGCTTTGGGAAAACCCACTTTATTGGCTTTGGCCAGTAGTATCGAGCAAAATCGGAAAGCCTACTACGCTGCGCTGCAAGGCGGCAGTCAACGAAGTTTGGAAATAACGGAATGGCTGGTATATTTTGGCAAAACGGTACTGGCTGCGCAGGATTATACGCTTAAATTGGTTGTCTTTCTGGTAGAAAAGCGAAAGTTCTTTGCGCAGTATGGGTCAAAACTGAACGATAGACAAGCCAAAGCACTACGGCGGATGTTCGATGCTGGACCAGCGGGCTTTGAAGGGGGCCTGAGCGCAGAAAACTACATTAGCCTTACCCGTGCTTCCAGGGCCACGACCACCCGCGATTTGCAGCAACTTGTCGAAATGGGCGCGTTGCGCAGAGTGGGGGAGAGGCGTTATACGCGTTACTATTTGGCTGTGAAGCGAAAGGCATAAATTGTCGATCGGCCCGACAGGATATACAGGTATTTTGCTCGTTCCACCCCTAACTAACTGCACCTTGATGACCGTAAAAGCATTCAGAATGAAACTCAAACCGGGCTGCGCCGCTGTATACAAGCAACGCCACGACGAAATATGGCCGGAACTCGTAGCCCTGCTCAAAGCGGACGGTATCCGGGAATACCATATCTTCCTCGACGAGGAATCACTCTCACTTTTCGCCTTTCAAAAAAAATCTTCCGATGCGTCGGCCCAAGACTTAGCTCAGCATCCCATTATGCGTCGTTGGTGGGCGCACATGGCCGACCTCATGGAAGTCAACGCCGACCTTTCCCCCGTGGTCGTCCCTTGCCCAGAGGTGTTCCGACTTTGAAGGAACGTAAGAATATTTAAAGTTTTCTACACAAAAGCTCAAAATCGCTTGATTTTTAGTTCAGTCAGTCATAGTTTTGTGAAAATTAACTTAGTGCGTTAAGAAGAATGAAGGCATCCTCTACCCGCTGGCTGATTGTAGCGCTGCTGTTCGTAGCAACCGGACTGAGTTTCCTGGATCGGCAGGTATTGTCGATTGCCATCATCAAGATTCAGGAAGAGCTTTCGATCACCGACGTGCAGTACGGCATGGTCAACACCAGCTTCCTGATTAGCTACGCCATCATGTTCACACTTGGCGGCTGGCTGATCGACCGGGTGGGGGCCATAACGGGGCTGGCTCTATCGGTGGGCGTGTGGTCGATTGCCAATTGTCTGCATGGCGTCGTGGCGAACATCTCCCAACTCATTGCCTTCCGATTTTTGTTGGGGGTAGGCGAGGGCGCTTGCTTTCCGGGGGCGGCCAAAGCGGTGTACGAGTGGTTCGACAGCAAAGAGCGGGCGTTGGCCAACGGCATCGCCATTGGCGGCGCGGCCATCGGGGCCGTCATTGCGCCGCCGCTGACGATCTGGTTGGCCGACCTGTACGGCTGGCGGGGCGGCTTTATCGTGCCGGGGGCCGTTGGGTTGATCTGGGTAGTGGCCTGGCTGTTCATTCCCTGGAAAAGTGCCGCGAAGAAAAAGCCATCCGAAGTAGTACCCGTGCCGCCAAAACAAAACGCAATTCCGTTGGGTACTTTGCTGAAAAACAAAACGGTATGGATATTTATCGTTATTCGTTTCCTGCTCGATCCGGTTTTTTACTTTCTGATGTTCTGGATTCCGAAGTACCTGAGCGAAGTCAGGAACGTGTCGTTTGAGCGCATCGGTAGCTTGTTCTGGATTCCGTTTCTGGCCCTGGGCGTCGCCAATATTATCGGCGGCTGGCTCTCCGACAAACTCATCAAAAACAATTTCTCGATCAACAAGGCCCGCAAAACGATCATGGGCTTGGCCGCCGCGCTGACGCTGGTGGCCCCTATGATCGAGTGGGTGGCGAGCGTGGAAGTCGCCATCGCCCTCATGTCGGTGTTCATGTTCGCCCACGGCTTCTGGATTACCAACTACATCACGGCCATCTCTGATATTTTCGGCGAGCGCGCCACCTCTTCCGTTGTCGGCTTGAGTGGCACTGCCGGGGCCGTGGCGGGCCTGCTGCTGAACCCGCTGATGGGGTTGATTATCCAAAATTTCTCGTACCGCCCGCTCTGGATCGCCTCGGGGGTACTATATCCGCTCGCGTTCGTGATCCTGATTCTTTTCATTCCCAATATCGGGATGCTGGCCAATTTCAACACCCGCCGCCTCACACCCGCCAGGGTAGAATAATTTTTTTGACCTGATTTTCTTAGTGCGTTAACCAGATAAACCTACCCGAATAAAAATATGAATTTTGATCAAGATACAGCTACCCTGTCCCAAAACCACTCGGTCGCGCTGCAACACCGCCCGCGCAGCCGTCCCCGCATTGGGGTGTTTGGCGTCGGGTACTTCAAGTACTGGGCGCAATTTGACGGTCTGCTCGACGACCTGCTGGCCAAGCAGGAGGTATTTATCCAA
>JBBSKK010000167.1:0-6787 GCA_038256395.1 Cytophagales bacterium
TCCCGACCAGCGGGACTACACAGGATCAAATGGCCGAAGCCGAGTTGTCCTACTTGTAATCCCAAAGATATGTAAAAAATCCTATTTCAAAACTTGACTTTCACGACAGTACCAGCCGTGAGGTTACCGACGCAAAAGCCACTGCTCAGGATTCAACCGCGTGGTATTCCGCCAAACCTGAAACTGCAACGACGACGTCCCTTCGCTATCGGCGGCGACAGTGCCGATGTTCTCCCGTGCCTTCACTTTCTGCCCCGTCCGCACCGAAACGCTCGCCAACTTGGCGTAAACCGTCATGTACTCGCCATGCTGGATAGCGATGACGTTGTTCATGCCCGGCATAGCGGTCACGTCCAGCACGGTACCGTCATAGACCGACCGCACCGATTCGTTGGCGGCGGTTTGGATGTCAATGCCGAGGTTGTCCACGATCACGCCGCGCAGCACGGGGTGTTGCTTGCGTCCGAAGTGATCCGATACAAAGCCCCGCGCGGGCCACGGCAGTCGGGCCTGGGACGCCTTGAACGACGAGGCCAGTTTAACCTCTTCATCCGTCATGCCGCTCTCGTTCACAGGTTCGGCGGGCCTGGCGGGTTCCACCACGGGCGGTGGTGTTTCGCCCGCCGCGATGGCTTCTTCGCGTTTGGCTTTTTCGCGGGCCACACGTTCGCGTTCGGCCTTTTCTCGGGCCAGTCGCTCGCGGCGTTCGCGTTCGGCGCGTTCGCGCATTTCGCGCTCGATGAGTCGGCGCAGGTTGGCTTCCAGCGTGGCAGCGGCGCGGCGGTTGGCGACGAGTTCGGCGCGGAGTTGGGCTTCTTTTTGGGAGAGTTCTTTGACTACCTCATCCTGCTTGGTTTGCAGGACAGTGAGTTTTTGGGCTTCCTGCACGCGGGTAGCCAGCACGGTTTTCTGTTGCTGCTGCTTGGCGGTGATGCGCTCGCGCTTGGCGACGAGTTCTTGCTGCACTTTTTCCATTTGCCGCACTTGTCCCTGTCGGGCCTCGGTGTATTGTTGGAGGTACTTATAGCGCAGTACTAATTGATTGAAGTTTTCTGCCGAAAACAGGAAGACCAATTGGCTGAGGTAGGTATTGCGCTTGGCGGCTTCGTAAATCATCTGGCCGTACTCTTTTTTGAGTTTGGCCAAATCGTTAGCCAGTTCGCGGCGGGCTTTTTCCAGGCTTTTTAGCTCCGAAACTAGCAATTTTAGGTCGTCCGAAAGCAGATCTATTTGCTTTTTCTGGGTGGTCACCTGCTGGTTAATGGCTTGCAGTTGGCCCACGCTGACTTTCTTCTCGGAGGCCGTTTTGTTCAGGACGCTTTGGATGCTTTTGATCTTCTGGGCGTTCTCCTTTTTCTCTTCTTCGAGCTGCTGGCGGCTTTTCTGAGCCAAGAGCGGCGTAGCGTAACTAAGCGTCAGCAGCAACAAACCGACCAGACCTTTATAAAATATCCTTTGAAAACGCATAGAATTCTCACGTGAGGACGGAATTCCGTAGGGACGGCCCCCGCCTTTTATTCCGCAAAGGTAAGCAGAGTTATCGTTTTTAGCCCGCCCCCTCTACTTCCGCTCGTAGCTATCAGGAATCGAGAAGGGAAAGCCGGGATTTTCCTTAATCAATTCCACGCGGCTGTGTTCAAGGCGGATTTGGGATTGAACGAACGGCTGGTCGGGGCTGGGTTTGGTATTTAAAATAATCAAACCGACGTAAGGAAAAAGGTACTCTTCAAGTTGCTTGAAGTCGGCGTAGTCGAGTGAGAGCGTATTTTGGGAGACGGGATCGACGGCCTCGATGCGTTCCAGTTTGCGGTCGCTTTCGCCGAGGTAGCTGTCCACGGTAATGGAACCAGCGTTCTGGCGGAGCAAAATCGCATCGCCGGAGCGGTACAACTTTTGGCCCGGCTGACGGGGAAAGGGCAGATTGCTGGTGAGCAGAGATTGCAGTAGCGCGTAGCTGAGGTCGAACTTGAATTGGCGGCTCAACTGTGGGTAGCTGAACTGGAAGTAGTCTTTGTGAAATTTGTCCAAAACCACGATCTCCTGCGGTGAAATCAGACCCCGAGCGACCTCGAAGCCCATCGCCGTCACCGAAAACCAAATCAGACTGTCTTTCTTGACGCGCAGGTTGATGTTGGCGTTGTCGATGTTCTGCTTGCTGCTCTGGAAGGAGAATTTCGACTTGGCCGTCAGGTAGTCGAAGTCGATTTCCTGAATCTCGAAAGCACCCTTATTCTCGTCGAAGGAAACCAGTCCGGCGGTCAGCGAATCGGGTTGGGTGGATTCCGTGCCGATGGCGGCTTTGTCTTTACGGTTCTTCTTGCAGGACGCCAAACCGAGTACACCGAACGCCAGAAGCCAGAGGATTTTACTGTTCATGCAGCGTGCCAGTGGCGATTTTCTTTTCGAGTTGATCGCTGGTTTCCCCCATCTTTTTGGCTTTGTTCCATTGCTCCACGGCCTTTTCGCGCTCGCCGAGTTGGAACAGCACGTCGCCGTAATGCTCCACGATCGTGCCGCTCACGCCCTGCGGGGCCTGTACGGCTTTTTCCAAAAACTGCTTCGCCTTCTTGTAATCCTTGCGCACGTACAGCACCCAGGCGTGGGTATCGAGGAAAGTCGGGTCGTCGGGGTGTTTCAGCACCAGCCGCTCCGACATCTGTTGCGCCAGTTCCAACTTTTCCTTCCGCAGCGAGAGGAAGTAGCTGTAATTGTTCAGCACGTGGTCGTTGTTGGGGTCGTCTTTCAGCACTAGCTCGTAGGCCGCGTCCGACTTCTCGTTGTCTTTCAGGCCGTTGTAGGCGTCGCCGAGCTGAGCGTTGATGAGCAGCTTCATTTCAGGGTTGTCGATCAGGCGGCGGCTTTCTTCCAGCGCCGACACGGCCCGCTTGTAGTTGCGCTTCATCAACTGCGCCGAACCGTTGGAGTACCAAATCATGCCCTGATTGGGAAACATCTCCAGCGCCAGTTCCGAGTGCGCCAGCAGACTGTCCACCTGGTTGAGTTCTCCATCCAGTTGCAGAATCGCGCCCCAGACTTCATAGACCGAACTATTAAGGCGGGCGGCTTTCACGTACACATCGCGGGCCTCGTCTTTCTTGTTCTGCTTCACCAGCAAATCGCCGTACAGCACGTAGGAACGGGCTTCGTTGGGGTGCGTCTCGACCAATTGCCGCGCTAGCTCCACGGCGTCGTCGCGGTCTTTGTCGGTTTTCAGCATCGTCAGGTAGCCCGTCAGGACGCGCACCTTGGGTTCGGCGTCGAGGTTGGGATTGGCAAATACTACCCGCAACTCGCGGTTGGTTTTCTCGACGTCGCCCTTGCGGCGGTAGATGTCGGCCAGCAGCACGTGGGCCTGCGCTTCGTCGGGATTGAGCCGCAAAGCCTCTTCCAGCGGGACCACGGCCTCGTCGATGCGGTCGTTGGCCATGAGCAGTTCGGCCAGTTCGAGGCGGTAGGTTAGTTCGGCGGGTTCGGCGGCGATGAGCTTTTGGGCTTCCTCGATAGCTTTATCAATTTTGTTATCGCGCAAAAAAAGCTGCTGCTTCTGGTGCGTAATTTCCTCGGTCACACCCACGGCCTTTTCCAGACGGTCATAGGTGTCGATGGCCTTATCGAACTGGTCGCTGAAAATGTACATTGCCGCCAGTTGTACGCCGTAGGAAATGTTCGACGGGTCTTTCTTGACCAATACCTCGAACAGCTTGGCGGCTTCGCCGTATTTTTTTTGTTTGGTAAAAACATCCGACAACTGCTCCACGTAGTAGGCATTTTCGGGTTCGGCCTCGTAGGCCAGTTTGGCGTGGGGCAGGGCGTCGGCGGCGCGGTCGAGTTTCAGCAGGGCCGAGGCCAGCATAAAATGACTCGCCGGGTCGTTCGGACTCATGCCCACCAGCTTCTCGAAGACTGGCAGTGCCCGCGAAGGCTCGTCCATCATCATGTACTTCATGCCTTCGATGGCCGTCCCCTCGTCTTCCAGGCGGGTGGCGACGTCCTTTTGCGGGGTTTCCTTGTCTTTGTCGCGCTTGCGATCACGCTTCTGCGCCTCGCAGGGCAGCACACCCAGCGTTGCGGCCAGCAGGGCCGCGCCCACGAAGGTTTTCAGTATTTTATAAACCATAAAAAGGGAGTTGCATTCGGTTTTGAGGGAAGCATGTCGTTAAGGCCCGTAAATATCGGCTTTGCCTTCCAAAAATAACTATAAACGCGGCGGATTATTGCCAATTGGGCGAATGGATACCGAATTGCGCTTTTATTCTCTGCGCAACACCTTTAACCGCTAACCCACAGGAATATTTTTCTATACCCACCCCCGTCATTGATAATTGCTGATCGTATATTTCTCCGTATTACAAAACGTCAGGCTGTAAACGTGGTAGTCCGGAAGGCTGGTGTGGTAGCGGCGGTAGATTTGGACGAGTGGGGTCATAGGTTTTATTTCGAAATGCCCGGCGATGGTTTCGTCGGCCAGCACGGCGCGGATGTCCTGCTCAAAACTCAGGATGTCGATTTTGTGGCGGACGCTGAGGGTTTTGAAAAGCGAGCCGTCGAGCAGGGATTCTTCACAAAAGCCATCGACGTGCAAGTTGGGCAAATAGCTGCATTCCAGCAGCACCGGGTCCTTATCTACGTAACGGATGCGCTCAAAGGTCACGCAGCCCGCTTTCTGCTCCTTTTTATCAATTTTATAAAAAAAACGCTCCGGCCAGGCCGTCGCGACGGGCGGTTTCAGCATCACGGTTCGGGCCTCGTGTTCGGCTCCCACTACCTCCGAAAAACCTTTAAAAGACAACAGCCCCAGCGACTGCCGCGTGGCGCTCACGATACTCCCCTTGCCTTTAACTTTGCGGATGTAGCCCTCGCCGGCCAGTTCCTGCAAAGCCCGCCGGACGGTCATGCGAGCGATTTTGTGGGTAGCGCTCAGTTCGTTTTCCGAAGGCAGCAAATCGCCTTCTTTGTAGTTTCCCACCTGAATCTGGCTTTTCAGCAGGGCGTAAAGTTTTTGATAATGAGCGGTTTCCATCGTCGGGTTCTATGGCGGAGCGCAATATTACAAGTACATAATCTATATACAAGTAATTAGGGGTAAAGATTTCCCTATATCATCCGATGCAGCAGAAAACGCGAAAAGAAAATCTTCCCATCACGCTTGATGAGCAACTCCACCTCGCGGCCATCGCCTTTTTGGAGCATTTTGTAAATCTCGCTGATGCTGATGTCCGCTGCTGCGTGGTCGTTGACGAACAGGATTTGGTCGCCCTCAGCCAGTCCGGCGCGCTGCGCGGGCGAATCCTTGGCTACGGCCCGCACGAAGTAGTCACGCAGTTTGGCCCCCGCCGCTACGACTTCCAGGCCACTCATGTCGTGTTCAAAAGCTTCGCGCAGTTTCCGCTTGACAGGTTTCAACACCATGTAGCGGTCTTGGTAGTTCATCGTGACCTTGAATCGGCGCAGCAGTTCGCAGCCCACGTTGCCCTGCCGCTCGTCGCGGTCTGGGAGTTTGGAACCGAAGGAGGCGCTGTCGGGAAAAGAGGCCACGATGTTGTCCAGCTCGAAGCGGCCGAACTTGATGCGCTCGATGCGGCCCAAACTGCCGTTGATGACGCCGTTCAGACCCCGTCCCAGTTGGGTGCGAATTACCTTTTCGGGCAGCGGAATAATATTGTCCTCGGTTTTGTCGAGAAACAGCGCGTGGCCGGCGCCGGTGTCGATGATGACGCGGATGGGGTGTTCGCGGCCATCGGCGAAGAGCGCCACGGCGTTGGTGAAGGGCTTGGTGTCCTCGATGGAAATGGGATACTTGTCGCCTTTGCGCTTGCGGTACTTGTAACGGTCAGGCTTTTCCAGAATCAACTCCTTGCGGTTGAAGTCGATGGTGACGACGAAATTATTGAAAATCTCGTAGCCGAAAATCCCGTGTACCGGGACACCCACGTACTCCGACAAATGCAGGAAATCCTCGTCCAGAATCAGCAGATTTTGGTGGTTGGCCTTCATGCGCAGCATCGAGAGCGAATTGTCCAGCGCCACGTGCGCCGATACGTCCTGTCCCTCGCCCGCGCCGCTCAGCACCACCGGACGCGTAAGCTGCAAATGCTGCTGACTGAGGGCTTTGGGATCGGTGATGAGCGTGGTGCTGACGCCCGTGTCCAGAATAAAGCGCAGCGTGTCGGAATCGTTGATTTGGACGGGGACGATGATGAGGTTGGAGTGGAATTCAAAAGGGATGCGCGTCACCTTGCGCTTGCCTTCCAGGAAAAAGCCGAATTTATCGACGGGTTCCCACACGTCCGGCTTCTGCGCGCACACGCGGCCGGAACTGCCCAGAAGCAGCGTCAATAAAACGACGACGTAGAACTGCGTTTTTTTCATAATCCCCTCACACCATTACGATTAGCAAAGGCAGTGGTTTTGGTCTTGTTTAAACACAAATAAAACTTATTTAGTGTCAAGGAAACGTCAATAATTTTTGTGCCAGGGCGTATTTCTCGGGATTGGACGAAAAATTGGTAGATTTGGGCTTCACTCAACCCTAAAAACCGTAATTCCTCGCCCCTTATGCGCAAGAAAATAGTAGCAGGCAACTGGAAAATGAACAAGACCCTCGACGAAGCCGTCGCGCTCACCTCGGAGGTCGTCAATATGATTAAAGACGAAGTGTCGGGTCGGGTGGAGGTAGTCCTCTGCGTGCCTTCGCTGTACCTGACGACGTTGAAAAAATACACAGAAAGCGCCGATAAAATTTCGCTGGGCGCGCAGAACTGCCACGAAAAATCCTCGGGAGCTTACA
>JBBSKK010000168.1:0-6780 GCA_038256395.1 Cytophagales bacterium
ATTTCGGTTGGATTAGACATCGGTAGCACCAAAGTAGCTGCCGTAGCTGTGGAATCCCACGATCAGGACATGATCGAAATCATTGGATTCAGCGAAGTGAAGATCCCTGAAGATGCCATCGTGCGGGGAGCTGTCAAGAATGTCAAACAAGTCGGTATGGCCATCCGCTCCGCTATTTCGGAACTGGCCATGCGCTCCGACCTGGACATCCGTAACGTCAACGTAGGCTTCGGTGGTACCAGCGTTCAGGTCTCCTCCATTACACCCAACATGGTGCGCCCTACCTCTGCCAGCAGCAACGAGGTGACCCAAACCGATGTGGACCAGCTCATCCGCGACCTGTACCGAGCCCAAACCGAACCAAATAACGAGGTGATGCATATCATCCCCGGTGAGTTTACGGTGGACAACGGCAAGGGGGTGAAGGAGCCCGTGGGCCGAATTGGCGTGCGGCTCGGTGGCCAATTTCTGGTCGTATCCAGCAACAAGCAGGTGATCGATGCCACGCGCAACAGTCTCAAGTGGGCCGATCCTGAACTCATCTACGATCAACTGTTGCTCTCGCCCATCGCCGCTGGCCTGGCTGTACTCAATGACGAGGAAATGGAAGCAGGAACGGCCCTGGTGGACATCGGCGACCACGTCACGGACGTCGTGATCTACCACCAGGGCGTCGTGCGGCACGTGGTTTCCATCCCCATTGGGGGCTACCACATCACCTCCGATCTCAGGATCGGCTGCGGTATTCAGATGAACAACGCCGAAAACCTTAAGAAGCAGCACGGCGAGGCACTTTCCGAGCCTGTCGCCCTGAACATCGAGATATTGGTAAAATACCTGCGGGACCGGGAGCCTAAGCGGGTACTCAAGAAAAACGTGGCCCTCATCATTGAGGAGCGACTGAAGGAAATGGCCGCGCTGGTGTGCGCCGAAATCCTGGAATCGGGATTCGCCGACCAGTTGGTGGGTGGCCTGGTACTTACGGGCGGTACCGCCAATTTGCCCGATATCGAGACGGTGTTTAGCCGTGTGGCGGGAATGCCCGTGAAGGTGGGTATTCCCGCTGGCCTGACCAATACCCCCAAAGCCGACGAGGTGGCCAATACCCTCTACGCCACCGCCGTGGGCCTGGCTTGGGCGGGCATCAAGCGGGTGGATCCCCGCCTGGATTCGATTTGCCCCAAGCCAACTGAACCCGTCAGGCGCCTGCCCGGTCGGGACGACCGCCGCTTCAATCCCAGGGAGCAGACCGACAGCCCCGACGGCGGAAGTTTCTTTCCAGTTTGGAAATTCAAAAGTATATTCGGTAACGGCGAAAACAAAGGCGACAAGACCGGAGGGGGATACTGACGCGGTGATAAAAATTCCGACCAAAAACTCACACACGCAATATGGACAGCAATTTATATAACGCCCTAGATCAGGACTACATCGTGAACAGCATTGAAAATAACGCCGGTGAACCCTCTATCATCAAGGTGATAGGCGTAGGCGGCGGCGGCAGCAACGCGGTCAACTACATGTACGAGAAAAGTATCAAGGACGTGGAGTTCGCCATCTGCAACACCGACCGACAGGCCCTGCTGGAAAGCCCCGTCCCAACCAAGATTCAGCTGGGTGCCACCCTGACCAAAGGGCTCGGGGCGGGCATGGAAATCACCAGGGGCCGCGAGGCCGCACTAGAATCGATCGAGGAAATAAAGGCCCTATTGGGCGGGGCCACGCAGATGGTCTTCATCACGGCGGGCATGGGTGGCGGCACCGGCACGGGAGCTGCCCCGGTCATCGCCCAAATTGCCAAGGAAGAAATGAAGCTGCTGACGGTGTCGGTCGTGACGGCCCCTTATTCCTGGGAAGGTTCGCTGAAAAAGAAGCACGCTTTCGAGGGCATCGAGCTCCTCAAAAAATACAGCGACACCGTCCTGGTGGTGCTGAACGATAAGCTGGAAGAACTCTTCGAGGATATGCGAATTACGGAGGCCTTTATGCAGGCCGACAGCATCCTGCTCAACGCCGTGAAGAGCATCTCCGAAATTATCACCACGCGCGGCAACATCAACACCGATTTCAAGGACGTGGAGCGGGTACTCAAAGATGCCGGCCAGTCGGTGATGGGAACTGCCGATGCAGAAGGCAAAGAACGCGCCTTCGAAGCCGTGCGTAAGGCCCTCGACTCGCCGCTGTTGAACGACCGCGACATCAAGGGCGCCGAGCGGATTCTGGTTACGTTGGCTTCCAGCAAAAAGCATGAGGCCACTATGCGGGAGCAAACCATGATTACGACACACGTTTCCGAAGAAATAAAAGGTGAGGCGCACCTCTTTAAGTTGGGTACGATTATCGACGATTCGCTGGGCGAAAAGCTGCGCGTTACCGTGGTAGCCGCCGGCTTCGACAGTATCAAGCCACCCATTGCCCCGCCCGCCCGCCCCGAAGAAGAGAAGGTCGAAGGCGAAAAACCGGAAGAGGAAAAGCCGGAGAAGGAAGGCGGCGAAGAAGCGGAAACGCCTACCGACCAGACGCCGCCCCCCATCGAACTTGAAGAAGAAGCGGAAAAGCCGTGGGAGAAAAACACGGTCTCGGGCGAACCTGGCACCCCCACGGGCGGCGCAATGGCCCCGCCACCGCCTCGAACCGAAACCCCAGGAACACCTACCGATGTCGAGGTTCTGCCGCCGTACCCACCCTCGCCCATCACCCAGGGTGGCGCGGCCATCCGGCACTACGACGGCGACTGGACACCCGAGGAGTACGAGCGCATTAAGGAAATGGTGCAGCGTTTCCGCAACCGAAGCCGCATCGACTGGGACGACCTCGAGCGCATCCCCGCCTACCGCCGCAGCCAACTCGAACTGTGGAAACACCCCAATTTGCAGCCGGGGGAGATGGAACAGGTGAGGCTTAGTTAACGAATGGCTTGGAGGTGAGAGTAATTCTCACCTTTTTTTGTAATCAGTAAATTTAGATGACGCCCACCCTCCGCTCTCAACTCGCCCACCTTGCCGACTCAGAACGCGCCGGCAAGATAGCCCGGTTTTTTCAAAACGGCCCCACTTGTGGTCGCAGCGGTTGGCGATCATTGCCACTTTTTACTTTATCAAAAAAAATCAGTTTGCCGATACATTGCCATCGGCGAAAAGGCTTTTGACCAACTCTCATCATCTGATTCACAAGGCCGTAGGTTGGATGCTGCGCGAAGTCGGCAAGCGTGACCCCGACGCGATGGAAGAGTTTTTGCACGAGCATATCCAAACATTGCCCCGCACCTCCCTGCGCTACGCCATTGAGAAACTGCCTTCGTCCCGAAGGCAGTACTATCTCTTCCTTTAATTTTTCATCACTATCTTTGGCACCCGATTACGGCGCAGTCGGCACTTGATGAGCGGCCCCAAAGTTCGGTTTCGATTTTGATTTTTGTAAAAAATAGCATTTAACGACCAACTATGTCCTGGTTTATCCGCAAAGAAAAAGGAATCAACACGCCCACGGAGATGAAGCGCGAGGCCCCCGACGGGCTTTGGTACCAGTGTCCGAACTGCAAGAAGATCATGCAGACCAAGGAGCATAAGATGAATGCCTACACCTGCGAACACTGCAACTACCACGAGAAAGTCGGATCGGAGGCATATTTCGAGATTCTTTTCGACCACAATGAATTCACCGAGTTGGACGCTAATCTGACCTCCGCCGACCCGCTCAACTTCAAAGACACCAAGACGTATCCCGACCGCATCCGCACCACGATGGAGAAGACGGGCCTGAAAGATGCCGTGCGGACGGGCTACGGCAAGATGAACGAGCTGGACATCGTGATTGCCTGCATGGATTTCAACTTCATCGGCGGCTCGATGGGTTCGGTCGTGGGGGAGAAGATCGCGCGGGCCATCGACCACGCTTTGAAAAACAACCAGCCCTTCCTGATGATTTCCCGCTCGGGCGGCGCCCGGATGATGGAAGCGGGCTTTTCGCTGATGCAAATGGCCAAGACCTCGGCCAAGCTAGCCCTGCTTTCGCAGGCAGGAATTCCCTACGTTTCACTCCTGACCGACCCCACCACGGGCGGCGTCACGGCCTCTTATGCCATGCTGGGCGATTTCAATATTTCGGAACCGGAAGCCCTCATCGGCTTCGCCGGGCCGCGCGTCATCCGCGAAACCATCGGCAAGGACCTGCCCAAAGGCTTCCAAAGCGCCGAGTTCGTCCTCGAACACGGCTTCCTAGACTTTATCGTGGATCGCAAAGACCTAAAAGACAAAATCACCAGCCTGCTCAAGATGATCCAGTAAGCGCTGATAGGATAATAACGCATGATGAGTTTTACATCACTGGTACGCCAGCCCGGTCATCAGCGGACGGGCGCCCCCGTCATCATTCATCATTCATCACTCATCATTCCGAATGCGGCTCGTTAACCACCCCGTCCTGTGCAACTATTACCTGACCTACCGCTGCAACGCGACCTGTGGGTTTTGTGATATCTGGGAACGGCCCTCGCCCTACGTGACACTGGAAAATTTCCAACAGAATGTACGCGACCTGAAAGTCCTGAGGGTAAAAGTAATCGACTTCACGGGCGGCGAGCCACTACTGCACCGCCAGCTGGATCAGCTCCTGCGCGAGGCCAAAAACCAGGGCATGATTACCACCGTGACCACCAACGGTCTGCTCTACCCCAAACACGCCGAAAAGCTGCGCGGCCTGATCGATATGCTGCATTTTTCGCTGGACTCGCCCGTGCGCGAGGAACACGACAAATCGCGCGGCGTGAAGTGCTTCGACAAAGTGATGGAGTCTATCGCCATCGCCCGGCAACTGGGCGAGCGACCCGACATTATTTTTACCGTTTTTGAAGAAAATATCCAGCAGATTCAACAAGTCTGGGAAAATATTTGCATTCCCAACGGCCTGGTGCTGATTCTGAACCCGGTCTTTGAATATAACCAGGTGGGCGGCAATCTTTCCCGCCAGGCTTTAGCTGAACTCACCCGTTGGGGAAAGCAAAAAAACGTTTATTTGAACGACGCCTTCGTGCAGTTGCGGCTCGACGGGGGCAACCACGTCGAAGACCCAATTTGCAAAGCGGCCAGCACCACGTTGGTCATTTCGCCCGAAAATAAGCTGGTGCTGCCTTGCTACCATTTGGGATTAAAGGAATTTCCAATTGAGGGGAATCTCAAAAATCTCTATCACTCCAATGAAGTACAAAAACTCGTGGCCCTCGAAGGCCGCCTGCCCGCCTGCGAGGGCTGCGCCATCAATTGCTACATGCAGCCGTCTTTTGCGGTAGAAATGAACAAATACTGGTGGAAAGCCCTACCTAGCACCTTAAAGTACAACCGCATCAAGGGGACGTGGAAGCAGATGTTTTAGTTTGTTCAGGGGCAAAGTTCCAAAGGCACAAAGTTCCAAAGCGACAAAGGAGTTGTGTTCAATAACTACACAAACAAACGCCTAAACAGCTAAACATCAATTACACGATTACACAAATCAACAATTCAACATCTTTCCACTACTTTTGGCGACTTTTTTGCAAGAACCACTTGACGGCATTTTCCCTTTTCTGGTCGTCAACCGAAGCTAATGGACAATCATAAGAATCTAGACCGGGTTTCCGCTGCCGGCTTACTGGTGGCGATGGGTATCATCTTCGGCGACATCGGCACCTCGCCGCTGTACGTACTCAAGGCCATTGCCGGCACCGAGACCATTACTGAAGAGCTTATCCTGGGTGCGCTCTCCTGCATTTTCTGGACACTCACGCTGCAAACCACCGTCAAGTACGTCATCCTGATTCTGCGGGCCGACAACAATGGCGAGGGGGGGATTTTTGCGCTTTTCGCCCTGGTGCGACGCCACGCCAAGTGGCTTACGGTACCCGCCATTATCGGCGGGGCTACGCTGTTATCGGACAGCATCATCACGCCGCCTATTTCGGTTTCTTCCGCCGTGGAGGGCATCCGGGTCTTTTACCCGACCATCGAAACGGTCCCCATCGTTATTATTATTCTGACCATTCTGTTTACGATTCAGGTATTCGGCACCAATAAAGTCGGCGCGGTTTTCGGTCCGGTGATGCTCACGTGGTTTGTGATGTTGGGAACGGTGGGCGGGATTGCGCTGCTGCACGACCCGACGGTGCTACGGGCCGTTAGCCCGCACTACGCCTACCAGCTACTGGTGCTGCATCCGGGCGGATTCTGGCTACTGGGAGCGGTATTTCTTTGTACTACGGGGGCCGAGGCCCTGTATTCCGACCTGGGCCACTGCGGGCGGGGTAATATTCGGATGAGCTGGATTTTTGTCAAAAGCTGCCTGCTGCTGAACTACTTCGGTCAGGGGGCTTACGTCCTTAAATTCAGCGGGCAGATGCTGGCCGAGCGCAATCCATTCTACGAAATCATGCCGTTGTGGTTCCTGCCGTTTGGCATCGGCATTGCCACGGTAGCTACCGTCATCGCCAGTCAGGCCATGCTGAGCGGGGCTTTTACGCTTATCAGCGAAGCTATCCGGCTCAATTTCTGGCCCAAAGTACGGCTGGTTTATCCCTCCAACCAGAAGGGGCAACTCTACGTGCCGAGCATCAACTTTCTGCTGTTCGCGGGCTGCGTGGGCGTGGTTTTGTATTTCAAAGAATCATCCAAAATGGAAGCCGCTTACGGCTTGGCCATCACCATGACGATGATGATGAACACCATTCTGTTCGGCTATTACCTCTATATGAAAAAGGTCAATATGTGGTGGGTGACGGCTTTTGTGGGATTTTACATGCTCATCGAAGGC
>JBBSKK010000169.1:0-6778 GCA_038256395.1 Cytophagales bacterium
CAATGCGTTAATATACAAAATAACTGTACCAAAACGGCTTTTTTTAGAATCCTTCGGTGGCTTCTGCCTTCTTTTTCTCCGCTTTTTTCTTGACATCTTTCTTCGCGGCGGCGGCTTTGGCGATACGCGCTTTCTTTAAAGCGGGCTGGTAGAAATCGGAAAAACGGTCGAGGAACAGGTTTTTTTCTTCAAAACCTAACGGAATCAACGCCCCGTCCTTGATCTTAGCGTTTTGGGATTTTGCCATGATTTGGTCGTTGAAATTCACGTCCGAAGATACGATGCCGAGTTGCTTTTGCGCATAATCCAGGAAGAACCACACGTCGGGCGAGAGTTCCAGAAAGAGGCTAAACTCATCGCCTATATCGGTACGGCGCAGCTCGAACTGACCTTCCATCTGGGCGTTGATATCGTTGCGGCCTAAGTTGGACATCCCGATCGGCCCCATCGAAAAATAGGTCCCGTGAATATCCGACCAGCGCAGGTTGAGGTTGGAAAGTACCATTGACGCGTCCAGTTCGGGCGACGCCTCGAAGAGTGGCTTGTATCCGGCGGCCATCTTGGTGAGGTAAGCGTCGGCAGCTTTCTGGCCGATGAGCGCGGCTAGTTTGGCAATTAATCTGTCTTGGTCGTCTTCGGCGGGGTCGCTGTTCTGCTCGTCGAGGTTAGTCTGGACGATTTTGGTAGCCAACTCGGCCGCGATGGGGGCCAGCGCGGGCAGGTTCAGCATAAGCAGCGTGTTGAACTCGTAGCGGGCACTGTCCACCTGCACGTTCACCTGTCCTGCCGCGCGACCCAGGGCGGGTTCGGTGATTTGCAGCGGTCCGCTGAATGACGCAATGCCCTTCTGGTCGTCGAACACGAAGGCATTGGCTTCGTTGACCAGACTGTCGGCACCCGGTGGCGGCATGATAACAAAGGCTTTCCTCTCCTCGTCGTAGCGCAGGTTGCCCTGGACAGTGTAAATGTCCTGGTCGCGATCGGTGAACTTGGGGGAAAGGAAACTCAAATACATCCCACCACCCGAGCGGTAGTGCAGTCCGGCAAAGAGCGGCTGCTCCACCTCATTTTTCAAATCCTTGTTAACCTTGATGGTGATAATTCCCGTCGAGTCGGTGCCGTCTTCCTTGAACGTAATCCAGGAACTTGATAAATCGGGCCGGGGCTTCAACTGCGGGCGAATCAGCCCGTCGAGTTGCAGCGCGGGTTCGTAGGCAATCAGGTTGACATCGCCCTTGTACTGTATCTGCGGCGCAAGCAGAAATTTGTCATCCTCGGTTACGCGGGCGCGGGCCGTAGTGTAGTAACCGCCGGGCGCCGTGGTAGTGGCGACGGGCTTTTTAGCTTTTTTGGAATTGCCTGCTATTGCGCTCCCCGATTCGTGCAATTCAAAGTTACCCATCTTAATATTAAAAGTATCTTTCCGGGAAGTTACGTACTGGTACGTCGCTGAACCCTCGAAGTGGTTGCGCGACGTAATGCGGATATTGGCGTCTTTCAGGCGATGCGAACTATTGAGGGTGTCGATCTCGATGCGGGCGTTTTTGAACTCCGTCATCTCGCCGTTTTTACGGACGCTTACCACGCCCTTGTCGGGAATGATCTTCACGTCGGCGGTGCGAATGTAAGGTACACCGCTCACGTTCAGCGTCATTTTCTCGATTTCGTAGAGGGCGGCGGAGCCATTGAAAGCTAAGCCTTCCTGCTCGGGGGCGGTAGAAGTAAAGGTGGAATTGGCCACATCGCCCTTCATGGCGATGGTTTTGTTGGCGATGTTCCAGCGGGCTTTGTCAATGGAGGTGCGGTAGGCCGCGTAAGGAAATTCCAGCGCCGAGGTGTCGGTGCCGAAGCCCGAACCCGTCGTGGTCAATTCCACCAGATTTTTGGCGATGTTGAAATCCACGTCCACGTTTTTGCCCAACAAAATGGGCCGGAACGACTTCTCTTGCCCGGCGCTCACGGTGAACTGTGACTGCTTGGCCACAAAGCCTTCCTTGTTGAATTTTATATCCTGAGAAATCAGGTCAGAATCTTTACGCTTCAACTCGCCCTGCCCGTATAGCCCGGCCGAGCGCATTAGCAGTCCGCCTTCTAACTGCGTGGTTCCCGCGTAGAAGTTAAAGGCATTCCCCTTGGTGGCAATGAACATACTGTCGGCCTTGGGAAACCAGCGCAGCGAGTAGTTTTTCAGCTCGACTTTGGGGAAATACCCTTTTCCAATAGTCGCTTCTTTAATGGAAGCCTCGCTGCCGGAGGCCAGCAGCGAGTCAGTCGTCAGTAGCATTTCCTTCGCCGGCAGGGTAGCCGCCAGGTGCGTCAGCGTTCCCTCCGCGCGCAGCCCATTGTTGTCCATCACCAGCGGCTCAGTTAACTTCAAAGTTGACTTGCCCTTGTACAATTTTATAGCCTCGGTGCCTTTGTATTCGAAGCCCAGCGAGTTATCGTCCATGCTTTTCAGAGTCGTCTTCAAGGGCGGCAGGATGCCGTCGGAGTGGAACGTCCCCAAAAACACCACGTCGCGCTTGTCCAGACTGTCATAGTCGAGTTTCGGAATTTTGAAAAATACTTCGCGGTTGTACTTCAAATCTTTACGTACCTCCTGGTCAAAGAAAACTGTCATGCCTTCGGGAATCACGAGGCGCGGCGACTTGCCGCCCTTTTGCCGACCCGACTTGTTTTTGGGGTCGCTGAGGTAGAACGTGCCGCCTTTTTCGTACTTCACGTGGCCGCCTACTTCGCCCGTCATACCCTTGGCGTATTTTTCCTGCGGTGTGTAGGTGATGGAATCCACCTGGTTGAGGTTGACGAAAAACTGGTCATAATTGAATTTCAGGCCGCTGCCCGTGAAGCGGAAGTTGGCCGATTTCAACTGGCCGTTCACCGTGAAGTCGCGTCCGCGTCCGATCACTACTTGTTTGTCGGAGGGCACGGCCACGATTTTCAGCGAGTCGCTTACCACGAACCGCTCCACTCCGCGCACGGTCAGCAGGGTGTCTTTGAGAGAGATGCTGGCGTTGGCCGTTTCGCTGTTGCTCTGGTACTGTGAGATAATCTGGAAATTGTCGTAATCGCCCTTGTCCAGGTTGGCCAGGATGTAAAGGATACCCTTTTTACTCAGGCGGAATTGGTCGGCCTCCGGGTTGCTGTCGAAATAGCCGTCCAAGGCGAGCGTTTCCAGGGCGTTGCGCATGATGGTGGCATCCTGACGGTACTGCGCGGCTAGGTCATAGGGCGAGAACACTTGTACTTTCTTGGTCTGCACGTAGTTGGCGGCCATCAGCAGTGGCTGAAAGCCAAAGTCTTCGGCAATGCCCGAGAAGCGTTGTTTGCGGAAATAATCGAACGATTCCAGCCGCGCGGGTACTTCCTTTTAGCCCACGATCATATAAAAGTCCACCTGTTCTTTGGTGAAATCCCAGCGCATGGCTTCGGCCCAGATGTTCATTTTGTGGTAACTGTCGATATAGGGCAGCGCCGCGTAAGGCGTACCGTCGGCCCGCTCGAGGCGTAGTTGGCCCGCGTCGTCGCTGTATCGGAAGCGGACACCGGGATGATAGACCGAGTCGCGGCCCAGCGGCAGCGAGAACTCCGCCACTTTGGCCGCCACCATCGAATCGGTGAGGACGAAGCGTTTGCTGGCGGCCCGGAAACTGGGTTTGCCCTGATACGTCACGTACAACTGCGCGGGTTCTCCCGTGAGCGAGGTACTATATACCGTCGTGCCCACCAGGCTGAAACCGCCCTTGTAGGTCATGCTCTTGTGGGTGTTGCGCAGCACAGCGTCGTTTTTGCGCGACACGAAGCGCGGGAATGTGGCGGGTTTTCCGGCGGGACGGCGGGTGGCCCTGAACTCGAACACGCCCTGCACGGGCTTTTCCAGCCGCGCTTTGTCATTTAATAGCGCATTTTCGACGGTCAGTTTGGGGTTGACGACGTTAAACGAGTACTCCATAAATTCCGCGTATATGGAAGGATCACCCGCCACCGACCAGTCGAACTTGCCGCCCTTGCCCACGAAGGTGCCGCCCCGCAGCGACACCGCCCCGGTACTCGGCCCGAACACGGCGGAGTCGCCGCCGGAAACCATCGCAAACTCTGCATTTTGCAGGTCGAGCAGCGCCCCCGTTATCGTTGGCAGCGGCTCGGTCGTAGCCAAAACGAGCGCGGCCGTATCGGAAGGTGTGTCCCAGCCGTCGTTGGCGGGAGCGGCGGCCGTCGGGGCGTCTTGGTCAGGTTTGGAGTCGTCGAAGCGAAAGCGGTAGCTCCCGGCGACTACGTAGAGTTTGTTGAAGTTCGAGGAATAGAGCTGCCGCTTTTCTAAAAGCAACTGCATATTTTCCAGAACTTTTTGGAAGGTTTTGCCGTCGTAGAGTTCGCTGGCGCGGTCGAGCGTGGCCAAGAAGCCATTGACGTCGGCTTCGGGCTGGGTAAGGACCGTGCGGAAGTTGCGCATGAGGAGGTAGAAAACCGGCCCGGCCTTTTGGCCCTTGGCCGCCATTTTGCGCATGATGGTGGCGAACTGCGTTTGCTGCGCTGCCGTGGGGGTACTCATCCAAATGGAATCGAGTTCGGCGGCGGCTTTGGCGTAGAGCGGGTTGCGGCTGTCCTGCATCACCTTTTTGGCCTCGACCATGAAAGCCCCCGGTTCTTCGGAAAATTTCAGGTTTTGGGCGTGGAGCGGGGTACCAGCAAAAAACAGGGCAGCAAGCGCAAAAAGTACGGAGTTAAATTTCATAAAATCAGATTTATCGGTCGTGCCTACGGCACTTTGCGTTTTCATTCCGAATCTACGTTCCCCGGATTGAAATCCGGGGCTTCAAGATCGGTCATGCCTACGGCACTTTGGCAAAAAATCCATAGTCCAGCGTCCAACGTCCAGCCGCGCCGGCGGACCGGTCCAAAATCTACCTCCCAAACACCACCATCGCCCACTGATTCCGGGTATTTATCCGCTGAAAAGTCAGCCCGTTGCTTTCGGCTTTGGCGATGATGTCCGGGGCGTCGGTTTCGTAGAAGCCGCTGACCACCAGCCAGCCGTCGGGCGTGAGGTGCTGCGCGTAGCGCGGGATTTCGCTCAGCAGTATGTTGCGGTTGATGTTGGCCAGGATGCCGCCGAAACGTAGGTCGGGTAGTACATCGGCAATTGTTCCCAGAAAAACCTCGGCCTGTTCGGTGGCTTCATTTAACGAAAAATTCTCCCGCGTATTTTCCACCGCCCATTCCTCGATGTCGAAGGCCAACAGATCCGCCGCGCCGAGTTTGCGGGCCAGAATCGCCAGGATACCCGTGCCGCAGCCCACGTCCAGCACGGCGCGGCCCGTGTGGGGCAGGTCGAGCTGCTCGTTCATCACCAGCCAGGTGGTTTCGTGGTGGCCCGTGCCAAACGACATCTTGGGCGTAATGACCAGTTCGTGTCGGAAACGCGCGTCGGGTTCATGGAATAGGGCTCGCACTCGCACGGCGTCGCCCACTTCAATGGGCGCGTAATTGCTCTCCCACTCGGCGTTCCAGTTTTTCTTTTCCAGCGTATGCCAGGAAAAATCTATTGGCGTGGCGGACTCGTACCTGTTTAGCAGTTGCCGCAGTTTTTCTTCCGAAAAGTTGGTATCAGGAATATAAGCGGCCAGGCCTTCGTCGGTTTCTAAAAAGGACTCGAAGCCCAATTCAGCCAGTTCGGCCATCAGGATTTCGGTGAATTCGGGAGATAAGGTGAGGTTGAGCTCAATATGATGCATGGCTGGAACAATTTTTGTGCTTAGAGGTTAGTTTACAAGCACGGGAATATTAAACCTCGGCTTACCCACTCTGTCTGAAAAAGGCAGTCGCTGATCGACTGGCCTTACATTTTTTACAAAACCACAATTTCAATAGCTATGAAACTGCACACGAAAAAATTTCTTACGGTGGCCTTTGCGTTGCTCGTGAGCGCTTCTTTTTCTTTTGGTCAGGCAAATATGACCGTCGATTCGGTCTTTGCCAAATACTACGCCGCCACCGGAGGCGAGAAACTTTGGGACAATATCAAGAACTACTCGCTCAAGCGCACCTATAGTTCCAATTCGTCGGCCGATTACGATTCGCAGATTTACGTCTCGATGCCCGACAAGGCCATGACCAAGACAAAATCCATCATGAAGCGTGACTTTGTGTACGGCGTGAAGGGCAGCGAAGGTTGGCTAAAAATCCCCATCGGCGGTAGCGACAAAGCCCCCCGCTACCAGGTGAAGGACCTCAGTCAGGCCGAACAGGACAACATGCGCCTGGAAATGTACGACCTGCTGGTGCCTTTTGTGAATTATAAAGACCGGAATTTGGTGGCCACTTACGTTGGACTCGACCAGATCGATGGCGTTCCGGTAAATCACGTGGAATTGCAGGGCCAGGGTGTAAAGTACAACCTCTACTTCGACGCCAAGACCGGACTTCTCAAGCGCGAAAAGCAAACGCTGGCGGGCATCGTCACCACGATTGACTACGATAAATATAAAAAGTCGAAATACGGTCTGATGTACCCCTCGGCGCTGGTCGAGATGAGCAGTAGAGACAATTCTAAAATCACCATCATCTCCGAAATGGTAGTGAACGAAACCATCGCCCCGGAAAACTTCCAGCGTTAATTTCATAAATCGAGACCATTCGAGTGGGTGGTCGTAAAAGCAATCGAACCGATTACTTTTTACGACCACCCGCTGTTTTGTAAGCAACCCACCCATCTTTTCCGTTTTTTTGTAAAAAATCCAAAAAGGACGAATAAGAATTTAAACTTATGGACTAAGGA
>JBBSKK010000170.1:0-6772 GCA_038256395.1 Cytophagales bacterium
AGCCCGCGCCGGGATCGTTCAAAGAATTGAGGACGATATAATCGAGTTGCTTGGCCTGCAACTTTTTGCGGGCGTTTTCCAACTCGTCGTTGGTTTCCAAAGCAAAACCCATCAGCAGTTGATTGGGCTTTTTGCGCGGGCCGAGCGTTCCGGCGATGTCCACTGTTTTGGCCATTGCCAGATTGAACTCTGCTTCTTTTTTCTTGATCTTTTGTTCCGCTACGTCAGCAGGAGCGTAGTCGGCTACCGCCGCCGCAAATACCACCAAATCACTTCCTGCAAATTCCGCTTCCGTGGCCACAAACATCTCGTGCGCCGAGCGGACGCTAGTCTTTTTGATACTCGGGTCATTTACGTCGAGCGACACCGGGCCGCTAACCAGCGTGACCAGCGCCCCGGCGTTGGCAAAGGCGCGAGCAATAGCGTAGCCCATTTTACCAGAGGAGTGGTTGCTGATGTAGCGCACAGGGTCGATGGCCTCCTGGGTGGGGCCGGCCGTGATGAGTACCCGCTTGCCCACGGCCACCGAACGACGGGAGAAATGCTTTTCCACCCGCTGCACGATTTCTTCCGGCTCGGCCAGGCGGCCTTCGCCGACCAAACCACTCGCCAATTCTCCGTAGCCTGCTTCAATAATGGAATCGCCGTAGGAATGCAACCGCGCGAGATTGGCTTGCGTGGAGCCATGTCGATACATATCCAGATCCATTGCCGGGGCTAAAAACACCGGGCAGCGCGCCGACAAATACACAGCGGTGAGTAAGTCGTCGCATAAACCGTTGGCGCACTTGGCGAGCGTATGCGCCGTGGCAGGAGCGATCACCAAGGCATCTGCCCAGAGTCCCAGCTCGACATGATTGTTCCAGGTGCCTTCCTCGTCGCGCACGTAGGCAGATAGGGCGGGGCGTTTCGATAAAGTAGCCAGCGTCAGCGGTGTGATGAACTCTGCCGCCGCCGCCGTCATAATTACCTGCACTTCGGCCCCGGCTTTCACCAGCAACCGCACCAGCAGCGCCGCCTTATAAGCCGCGATGCTGCCAGAAACACCGACGAGTATTTTTTTGCCTTCTAATTTCAAAGCCAAATATTTTGGAACCAGATATAAAACAAAAAAGATTAGCCATACTCGCACTAACGGCAGGTATGGCTAATTTAACTAAGAAATAGAATAAGATGATGCTAAAAAATGGAAATCAGTAGATAACGAAAAGATACTGACTACTTTCATTCATCATTCATCATTCATCATTCATCATTCATCATTCATAACTACTTTCCTTCTTCCAGTTCGCGGTAGGCACTATAAGTCTTGCCTTCCATAAACTCGTCGATGGCGATGCTGCCCGCCTTGGGCATCCGCTCGTAAAACTTGGAAATCTCGATTTGCTCGCGGTTCTCGAAAACCTCTTCCAGGTTATCCACCCCCGAGGCGAATTCCGCCAGTTTATTGTTCAATTCTTCCTTCATCTTGCTGGAAATCTGCCGGGCACGCTTGGAAATGATCGAAACCGATTCGTAAAGATTTCCAGTAACGGCCGCGATGTCGCTGGTATTGCGGGTGATGATGGATGGATTCGTGTTGGCTGACATATTATGGTTGTCTGGTTGAATTTTTATTGATTAATTATTGATCGAAGACGTGGTCACCTTCGCTGGCTGCGCGGGGTCGGGCAGTTTGTCCAACCTATCCTTCTGCGCTTTTTCCAGCTTCGCAATACGTTCGAGTTCCTCCTCGCTATTAGCGTAGAGTTTCTCAGCATCTTTTAAATACGCGCTGCTGGGGTATTTGTCGATGAGTGCTTTATAAAACTTTACCGCGTCTTCGTAACGCTCTTTTTGCTTACTGAAAATACTACTCTTGGCCAGCGTGTACTGCGCGTCCACTTTCAGGTAGGCCAGTTCTTCGTTAAATTCCGAATCGGGAAAATCACGGCGGAAGTTTTCGACCGAAATAACCGCTGATTTGAGCGAGGCCAGGTTGAAATCGCTGATTTTGTAGTACAGCTTGGCTTTTTCGTAGGCTTTGAGTTCCAGCTTGCGGCGCAGTTCCAGAATATAACCCGTACACTCGTTACGAAACGGACTGGCGGGGTAGGCGTTGATAAAGTCCTGCAAGGCCGAAATGGCCGTCATCGTACTGGTTTGATCCAAGGTGTGCGGCGCGGAATCCTTGTACAGCGAATAGGCGTGCATATACAGGGCCTCCTGGGCGTAATCGCTGCGGGCGTAGGTATCGTAAAATTTCTTGAACAGGAACTGCGCCATGTTGTACTGTTCCTGATGGTACTGCGAGTAGGCGTAGTAAAACTGCGCCATTTCTGACTCGGTGCTTCCCTTCAACAGGGGAATGAGTTCTTCAAAAAGCAGTCCGGCGCGGTACCAGTCGCCTTCCTGGTAGTAGTCCAGGGCGGCGGCGTATTTTTCCTTATCCGTTCCGGTCTTTTGCAGCTTGGCAAACTTGCTGCAGGAAGTAGTCAGGAAAAGTACGGTTATTAACAGAAAAAAATAATTCGCAAAGGGTGTTTTTCGCATAGGGCGGCAAAGGTAATAAAAAAAGCTACTCGATTCATAACGAACCGGTAGCCTTGAAAGTATCGTGAGACGGACTATTGCTGATGACGGACAAGCAGTTTTTTGGTCGCCACAGAGTTGCCGTCGATAGCCAGGCGGTAGAAGTACACGCTCGTAGGCATGTCCCGCGTATTGATGCGCAGTTTGCGGTCGTTTTTGTCCAGGCTGTATTCCGAAATTGGATTGCCCAAAATATTGCAAATCACGATCTTGGCCTCTCGCTCTGAACTCTTTATAGTATAATCGAACTCGGCATAATCGCTGGCTGGATTGGGATAGACGTTCGAGACAGTGAGCCACTCGTTTGAGAAAAGGTTTTCGTCGGATGTGCGTTCGATAGAGGCGGAACGGCGGTCTGCTTTGGCAACCTGAGCGTTAGGGTTGACCGCAAGGCTCTCGGCGGCGGCTACGGTAGAGGGGGCGGTGTTGTTAGCGGGTTTGGCAAACATCAAAGCGCGGTAGTAATCGTTCAGCGCCTGGGGTTTTTCCAAAGCCAGCGGCTTGTAGGAAAGTACCGTAGGTTTCTGCATCAGCGGTCGATCGAACGACATCGTCTGCGTTTTATTAGGCAGATTCAGGCGGCTACTATTTGCAGGTACCTGAGCCTGGGCAGCCATACTGCTCAGTATGAGAAAAGTATAAACAATAAGTATAGTTTTTTTCATGGCAAGGGGAAAGGATTATGTCGCCGGGAATCGGATTATCCCTTTGATCTACAAAAATATATATTTATAGTGAGACTATCAAAATTTATTGTGCAACAGCCGACAAAAATTTATCGAACGGCTATTTAAGCTACCAGGACATATCACAAAAACCGTGCTAATGCCGAATTATCTACTTTGAATTCTTCGGCAAACGAGCCGTATCTAGTAGTTTTGTCGAGTCGGCCGCCTTTTTGTCAGGCACTTCTTCGGCCCAAATGGTTTGCTTCAGGGTCGGTTTTTCAACTATACGCCAATTGAAGCCCTCAAGTTGCCGTTGTGGGGCTTTTATATTTTGCGGCGGAATCAGGCTGCCCACGGGTTGCCCCAAAAACGCGATTCGGGTTACCCGATTGGCCACAAATTGTAGATTCATTTTCCCGCATTCCACCCGGTTGAGACCAATCAGCTTTTCGTCTTCGTCCATCGCGTAGTAGGCACTCTGACCGTTACCGTCAACGAAAACCCGTTTCAGATTACTTTCTTCGTTGAAATAGGCGTTGATGGTGCGGCCCTTGACCTGATTGAACTGCGCGATGAGCGTATCTTCCGAAATGACGAACGAATTACTTCGCAGCAGCATCCGGTCGATTTTATTATTAACCAAAAAAGCACTAATCGAATCCGCCTCCATTTGGTAGTTGCTTCCCCAAAGTATTGGCTCGCGAAAGAAAAAAACGGTGGAATCGGCGGTGTTGTATAGCACCGAATCGCAGCGTCCCTGAAAATCGGATTTGAATATATACACATTCCGGTCGCCAATCAGCTTTCGGGTGCTATCTACCTTATTTTGAATGGAATAAAGCGTGTCGGCGCGAATATACAGCGTGTCTTCCGACAGCACGCTCTTTACCAGCGCGTGGCCAAAAACTTTGGAAAACCCCTCGGCCCCCCGGTAAAGTCCCTCGTCACCGGTAAGCAGGGTTTTATCTTCCTTGGCGAAAATCTCGACGTTGCCCTTGGCAAAGCCGAGTTGTTTCTGGCTGTCGTAGAAAAGGGAATCGCCCGTGAGCGTGTAGCTTTCGTTTTCCACCATCGTGCGGGTACTGAAGCTGGATTCCTCCGTTTCGGTGTTGTACTGTCCGCGCTTGGCAATCAGCGTCCCGTCGTCGTTTACGATTTTGGTCGGGCCGTTGAAGTACGACCACTTGGTGATGGAGTTGTAAATCAGCGTGTCGGTCGTCAGGACGTAACTTTTGTTCACCAGCTTCACATCGCCGTAGTAGTCGAAGACCTTGGAGCGGGTGTTGTAAATTCCCTCTTTGCTCGTCAGCACGTTGGCTGAGTCCACCGTGCGGCCCGGCAGGCGGTAGTAAGCCAGGCCGTTGACCATGTCGTATTCCAGCTTTTTGGAGGTAAGGGTTCGCTTTTTGTCGGTCAGGACGGCTTTTTTACCACTCACGATGGCAAAGCGCGTATCGCCGTAGTATAGCAGCGTGTCGCCCGTGACGGTAATCGTATCGCCCTGCACCACTTTTACGTGACCATACGCCTGAATCAAATTGCTGCCCACGTTCTGAATCGCCAAATCACAGTAAAGCACCGAACCCTTGTGCCGAAAGCGGACGTTGTTGACGACCCGCCGGATTTCCACGCCGTTTTCGGTAGTGACCGTCAGGCTGTCGGCGCCGGGAAGCAGTTCGACTGTGTCCGGCGACTGCCCGGCAGCCCAGGTGGATACCAACAATAAAAACATCAAAAGACTATTTTTCATGGCTTATTCGATAGGATAGACCCCACTCCGTTTAAAAAGGTTGCCTCGGGCCGACTGCATTTCACAAACAAATTCCAGCCGCCAACCTTTATGGCTATCTTTGGGACTAAAGTCAGCGGTAAAAATACGCTTAAAGTGCCGCTTCGCCTTATGCTCGACGTCCTTTTAACTTTTGTTAACGCTTACGTTCCCGACCTTGCCACCAAAAAAACGCTGCTCGCCGTGAGCGGAGGCGTGGATTCGATGGTCATGGCTGAGCTTTTTCACCGCGCGAAATTTTCCTTCGCCATCGCGCACTGCAATTTTGGGCTGCGAGGCGCGGAGTCCGATGGCGATGAGATATTTATGAGACATTGGGCTGGGGAACAGGATGTTATTGTTCATACACAAAAATTTGAAACGGCTCAGAAAGCTAAAACAAAAGGTAGTTCTATCCAGATGGAGGCGCGGGATTTGCGCTACGCCTGGTTTGAGGAGTTGATGCAGGAATTCAATTACGATTACCTGGCCACGGCTCACCACGCCGACGACAACATCGAAACCGTGCTGCTGAACCTCGTTCGCGGCACGGGATTACCGGGTTTGCTGGGCATTGCGCCAAACAAAGACAAATTGATTCGTCCGCTGCTGTTTGCTACCAAGGGCGAAATTCTGGATTTTGCCCAAAAAGAAAAGCTCGACTGGCGCGAGGACAGTTCCAACGCCACCGACGCCTACCGCCGTAACTTATTACGCCATCAAGTGCTGCCTGTGTTGCAGGAAATGAATCCTTCCTTGCAAAGGACTTTCAACCAAAACCTTGAACGACTGCGGGCGGTCGATTCGCTCTTAGGCGGATTGCTTTTGGAATGGCGCAGGAAGGCGGTTCGCATTGAAAATGACAGTATTTTTATTTCAATTCCAACGATACAGCAAGCCAATGAACCGGCCTATATTTTGCACGAAATCCTGGCAGAATATGGCTTCAACTACGCCCAGACGAAGCAAGTCGTGGCGGCCCTTGGTGGAATTAGCGGGAAGCAGTTTTTTTCTGCCAGCCATTCTTTGACCAAGGATCGAGAAGATTTGATTGTCGAACCGCTACGCCAAACTGATGGTTCTCAATTTATTTTTATTCAGGAAAATTCAGATAAAGTCACTTTATCCGAAAATTCTTCTCTGGTAATCACGCGGAGGCCGCTTTTGCCAAACATGGAATTTCGAGCGGGTGCGCAAACGGCCTGTTTCGATGCCGCCCGACTCCACTTCCCGCTATGTGTGCGGGCCTGGCGAGCGGGCGACTGGTTGCAGCCCTTTGGCATGGGTGGCAAAAGCAAGAAAGTCAGCGATCTGCTCGTTGATGCCAAGGTGCCAGTAAACCGCAAGAAAGACTATCTCGTATTGTCGGATGACAAGCAAAACATTCTTTGGGTGTTAGGTCTACGAACCGACGAGCGTTTCAAAGTAAATACCGCAACCACCGAAATGCTCCGGTTTGAAATTGTAAAAAACTGATTTATAGGTTTCTCTTTTACAAAAAGTTTTTTGCGGACAATCATTTAATATTCAGTACTCTAAAAACAAAATGCCTAATTGCCTATTACCT
Organism: Cytophagales bacterium; assembly: GCA_038256395.1. Lineage (GTDB taxonomy): Bacteria > Bacteroidota > Bacteroidia > Cytophagales > Spirosomataceae > Persicitalea. Next base: position 6,575 of record JBBSKK010000170.1, read on the forward strand.
AATACCTGTTTAACCACCCATTTTTTTTCATTTAAAATAAAAATTGGCATTTTCTTTGCTATAGACTGCGACATAACTATCAAGAATACGAAATAGGACTTTTCCAGAAGATGACATTCCAGAAATCATCAATCCATTTTTTGGCACAGGATAGTGATTCAGAAGCAATTTCAAAGGCTTCTTCCAAGAGTTGATTCA
>JBBSKK010000171.1:0-6755 GCA_038256395.1 Cytophagales bacterium
GCTGCGGCTCTGCCTGCCGCTCCTGCGGACGCCCCCGCTGCAATCGCCGCCGAAAGCGAAGCCAGCTACATCACCGTAAAATCGCCCATGATCGGTACCTTCTACCGGGCTTCCAGCCCCGAGACACCCTCGTTGGTGAATGTTGGGGACGAAATTAAGCCCGGTAAGCCCGTGTGTATCATCGAGGCGATGAAACTGTTTAACGAGATCGAGTCGGAAATATCGGGCCGAATCGTGAAAGTGCTGGTAGAGAACGCCACGCCCGTCGAGTTTGACCAGCCGCTGTTTTTGGTCGAGCCTATCTGAACCCTACCCTAAACCCTCATGTTTAAAAAAATACTCATCGCCAACCGGGGCGAAATCGCCCTGCGCATCATCCGCACTTGCCGCGAGATGGGCATCCGAACGGTCGCGGTCTATTCCACCGCCGACCGCGACAGCCTCCACGTGCGCTTCGCCGACGAGGCCGTGTGCATCGGCCCGCCCGCCAGCCGGTTGTCTTACCTCAGCATCCAAAACATTATTTCCGCCGCCGAAGTGACGGGAGCCGACGCCATTCATCCCGGCTACGGTTTCCTGTCCGAGAATGCGGAATTCTCGCAGATTTGCAGCGATTACGGCATCAAGTTCATCGGGGCCACCGCCGAGCAAATCAACGGCAAGGGCGACAAGGCCACGGCCAAAGCCACCATGCGCGGCGCGGGCGTTCCCGTCATTCCTGGCTCAGAAGGGCTGCTGGAATCGGTGGAACAAGGTAAAGAGCTCGCCAAGGGTATGGGCTATCCCGTAATCGTGAAGGCCACGGCCGGCGGCGGCGGACGCGGAATGCGCGTCATCAATAAAGAGTCGGAGTTCGAGAAAGCCTGGAACGACGCCCGGCAGGAATCCAGTGCGGCCTTTGGTAACGACGGGCTGTACCTCGAAAAATTCGTGGAGGAACCCCGCCACATCGAAATCCAGATCATCGGCGACCAATATGGCAAAGTCTGCCACCTCTCGGAGCGTGATTGCTCCATTCAGCGGCGACACCAAAAGCTGGTCGAGGAAACGCCCTCACCCATTATGACGCCCGAATTGCGGGAGAAAATGGGGGCGGCCGCCATCCAAGGTGCCCAGGCCATTGGTTACGAAGGCGCGGGTACCGTGGAATTTCTGGTAGACAAGCACGGCGATTTCTTTTTCATGGAAATGAACACCCGCATCCAGGTGGAGCATCCCATCACAGAGGAGGTGACGGATTTTGATTTAATAAAAGAGCAAATCAAAGTAGCGGCGGGCGAACCCATTTCGGGCCGCAACTATACGCCCAAGCTGTTCGCGATGGAGTGCCGCATCAATGCCGAAGACCCGGCCCACGGCTTCCGCCCCAGCCCCGGCAAGATCACCAACCTGCACTTTCCGGGCGGCCACGGCGTGCGCATCGACAGTCACGTGTACAGTGGCTACACCATTCCGCCCAACTACGACTCCATGATTGCCAAGCTGATCGTCAGCGGCCAATCGCGGGCCGAGGTCATCACGCGCATGAAGCGGGCCTTGCAGGAATTCGTCATTGAGGGCGTCAAGACGACCATCCCCTTCCACATCAAGCTCATGGACGACGAAGGCTTCCGCTCGGGGAATTTCACGACGAAGTTTTTGGAGAGTTTCGATTTTAGCGATTTGTAGGGAAGCGTTTGTGTCTGATAACGGTTTGAATTTAGTTATTTTTACCTCAAGATGAGGTGACACAGTTTAGTTTACAGTCTCCTTATCAGGAAGCCATATTCAATGTCCAAATCGTTGTTGATGAATGGATTGAAACAGCTAAGCAACTTGGGCGGCAAATTCCTCAGCCCAAAGGAAAGTTGATGTATGCCTGAAAACTTTGAGAAGGCTAATCACTAGGAATGGTGAAAAAGTGAACCTAAACCAAATCACCGTCCCTTCGCTGGATTTATCCAAATCAATTTCTTTCTACGAAAAACTAGGACTCAAATTGATCGTAGAAGCCTTGCCGCACTACGCTAGATTCCAATGCCCGGACGGCGAGGCTACGTTCTCTATTCACCTGGTCGAGAAATCACCCACAGGAGAAGGCGTTTATGTCTATTTTGAATGCGAGGAACTGGATAAGCAAGTAGAAGAATTGCTCAAAAAAGGCATCGAATTCGACGAACTCCCCAGCGACAGAAGCTGGCTGTGGCGGGAAGCCAGGTTGAGAGACGTCGATGGCAATCGACTGATTTTATTTTATGGAGGCAAGAATAGGCTGAACCCTCCTTGGCGAATCAACAAAGAAGAAGCCAAATGAAACTACACGAAACACAACTTTTAGAAACCGCTCTGGTCGTGCTGGCAGTAGTCGTTGGCAGGCGCATTCTTGGGGGTATTTTAAAGAAGATATACCAGAACCTCGACCTACAGGAGCGTCGTTTTCAACTGGTCAACAAGATCAAGGACATCATCCTTTATCTAGTGGCGCTGGTCTTTATTCTGACGATATGGTCGGTTGGGCAGAGTGAAATTTGGCTATTTATTAGTTCCTTTCTGACGATTTTGGGCATTACGCTTTTTGCCCAGTGGTCGCTCTTGTCGAACATCACGGCTGGGATTATTCTATTTGTCAATCATCCGGCCAAGGTCGGCGACCGCATTCAGGTGATGGATAAGGAGTTCAACATCAGCGGCGACATCAGCGACATCGGCCTCTTCTTTATTTCCATCACCACCGACGAGAAGACCGAAATCACGATTCCTAATTCTTTGATTTTTCAGAAAATGGTGAAAATCGAGAGTTCGACAACCAGCAATCCACTATGAAACTCTTGGTAATCAGTAACTTTCTGTTGTTTTTTTTGTGCATCAGCCCTTTGATTGCCCAGCAAAAATTTGAAAAGGAGTACCGCATCGAAGCGGCGGACGTGCCGCTTGTGGCCCGACAGTTTGTGGATTCGCTGGACTTCGGGCGGCGGGTGCGGTGGTATAGGGAAGTGAGCCAGCAGGGGGAATCCATCGAAGCCAAAAGCAAGCGCGAAGGCCAGAAATACAGCGTCGAGTTTGGCCTTTCGGGCGATTTGCAAGACGTGGAAATCGAAATTGCCTGGCGTGATTTGCCGGAAGCGCTGCGGAAAAACATCGAGCAAAGCCTGAAAGCTGAGTTTGATAGGTTCAAAATCAGAAAAGTGCAGCGGCAGTTTACGGGGAAAAGTAAGGATATCTTGAACCAGCTCAGGCAGCCCGACGGTGGCGGCGATTTGACCACGAAGTACGAACTCGTGCTGAAAGGTAGAAAAGGCGGAGAAACCAATCAGTTTGAGTACACCTTCTCGGCCGATGGCAAGCTGGAAAAAAGGGCAAAAATGGTGTTCAGGAATACCGATAACCTGGAATACTGAGCGATGAAACAGACGACTTTATTTTTTTTGTGCTTGCTTAATACTAACCTTTGGGCTCAGAATAGCTACAAATTAGGGATGCTGCCTGGCCTGAATATCAACCAGAAATTAGGTAAAAACTGGCGGCTCAACTACAAACTTGAATCCCGGCTTCTGGGTACCGAGGGCCGCTTTTCCGAACCGACGCCCTTTGCCGTGCAGCACAGTCTGACCGATCTGGCGGTGCTTTCTTCCCGAAAAGTGGGGCTGAACAATTCATTGGCGGGCGGCTACCTGCTGCGCCTGGAAAAAGGCGGTCCGAGCCACCGTCTCATTCAGCAATACACGTTGGTCAGGAGCTACGATGAGTTTCGGCTGGCGCACCGCTTTTCCGCCGACCAGACTTTTTCCAAAAAAGAAGCGGGGGAAGTCAGGCTGCGCTATCGTGTATCCTTCGATGTCCCTCTGAACGGCCAGGAAGTGGACGACCGGGAATTTTACTTGAAAATAAACAACGAGTACCTCAATTCCCTGCAAGGAGGCAGCTACGGTCTGGAAATAAGGGTCGTGCCGTCGTTGGGATTTGCCTTCAACGACAATAATAAAGTGGAACTGGGAATCGACTATCGGCTTACCGATTTTCTCAGCGGCCCTTCGGAAAGCTGCTTTTGGCTACCGCTGAGCTGGTATATCGGCATTTAATTCGAAAGATAATCGCATTGGTTCGCCTGAACTTTCAGACTGTGCAGGTTTGATGCCCTTGCTTCACTTTACTCCTTGGAGAAAAATACCAGTTAGCCGCCTACGCGATTACTTGGGTGGACATTGCCAAGCCTGGGCTTTGCAGTTGGGGGCAGAGTTTAAGCACAGAGCCAAAAAACGCAATTTTTTAACGCCGTTTGGGAGCTTTTCGCTAACTTCCGCCACTTTTCGGCAAACCCGGTTTTACGAGCAGTCTCTCCATTCTCTTATCATGCATTTTCCGATGACCTCCTATTCTACCCCCTTGAAAAAGGGCATTATAAATCGTTATAACGTAACCTTTCACGGCCAGGGCGAGCAGGTGATTCTATTTGCACACGGTTTCGGTTGCGACCAGAACATGTGGCGTTTCGTGGCCCCCGCCTTCGAGCGAGATTACAGAGTTGTAATGTTTGACTACATCGGCCACGGACGCACCAACCCTGAGCACTATAACCGTGAGCGCTACGCCAGTCTGCAAGGTTACGCTCAGGACGTGCTGGATATTTGCCACGCCCTCGAGCTGGATAATGTGATTTTAGTGGGTCATTCGGTCAGCAGCATGATTGGTGCTTTGGCCTGCATCCAGGAGCCCGATCGTTTCGCACGCCTCATCATGTTGGGGCCCTCGGCCTGCTACATCAATGACGGCACTTACTTCGGTGGATTCGAGCGGCAGGACATCGAAAGTCTGCTGGAGATGATGGATGGCAATTTTTCGGGCTGGGCCAATTCCCTTGGCCCCACGACCATGGGCAACGGCGACCGTCCCGAACTGGGCCAGGAGTTGACCGCTAGTTTCTGTAAGACCAACCTGGACGTAGCGCAACAGTTTGCCCGCTTGACGTTCTACGGAGATAATCGCAGTGACCTGCCGAAACTTCGGACGCCTTCGCTGGTCATTCAATCGCTGGAAGACGTGATCGCCCCGCTCGAAGTGGGAAAATACGTCGCAAAAAATACCCCTAACAGTAGCTTTCGCATGATTTCGGCCACGGGGCACTGCCCCCATATGAGTGCTCCCACCGAAACAGTAGCAGCCATTCGTGAGTACTTATCGCACATTAACTGACCGGGTTCACAAGCCAAACCATGCCCGATTCTACTTCGCATTTTCCCGGCGGTATGCTAGTGCTGGACGCCGAAAGTCGCATCGCTGCCGTCAATTCCTACGCCTGCGACCTGCTGGGCTACGATGAGGGTGATCTCCTGGGCAAGCAGGTCAATGTGCTACTGACGATGGCCAGCCAGATCTATTTTCAGACGCACCTGTACCCGCTGATTACGCTCCAGAAAGCGGCCAGCGAATTGTATCTGACCTTGCAGACGCGTGAGCGTATATGGATTCCCGTACTACTCAACGCCGCTATCCACGACCAGGATGGGGAGGGTAAGACCTATTACGCATTTATTCCTGTGTATCAGCGGCGGCAGTTCGAGCAGCAACTTATCAATGCCAAAAAGTCGGCCGAAGACGCCCTCCTGCGCAACGATGAGCTACGCACGCTCCAACAGGAACTGCAGTCGCATCAGGCCGATCTAGACCGTCAAATAGGGCGTTTACGGCAGCGTAATGACGAACTCGAGCAGTTCAGCAAAATCATATCTCACGATTTGCAGGAACCTCTGCGCAAGATTAACCTCTTTACCGGCCTGCTTACCCGCGAGGAACACACTGCGTTCACGTCCATGGGACGCTACGCGCTGGACGGCGTCGCCCGGTCTTCCGCCAGACTCAGGGCGCTTATAACCGACTTGGAGCTTTTCTTCAGCCAAGCTGTTCGCTCGCCGGATAAAGTCGGGAGGGTTGATACCCAGGCACTCGTGCGCGCCGTTGCCGAAGAGTACAGCGCACCTGACAATGTGTTCCAGGTAGCGAAACTGCCTACCGTGCGGGGCGACCAGGAAGAACTGGCCCGGCTGTTCCGGCACTTGTTCGACAACGCCGTGAAGTTTCGGCAGCCTGATCGAAAGCTTACCGTGCAGATCACCGGCACCGTTTTGAGTGTGAACAGTTTCCAGCACTTGCCCAATAAGTATAGCTACAACGACTACATCCGTATTGTCGTGGCTGACGACGGCATCGGCTTCGACAATCGCCACCGGGAGGATGTCTTCCGAATCATGGAAAAACTGGATACCCGCTCGCCCGGTATTGGGCTGGGACTGGCTCTTTCCAAAAAGATTGTGGAAAAGCACGATGGCCAGATTTCGGCAAATTCTGAGCTTGGGCGAGGTACTCAGATTACCATATTGCTTCCCGCTGCTTAAAATATTGGGTAACAACAGAAAATGACGCTTCTTCTTTCTTAGTTCAGCGCTATCTTATCGATCAGTAGTTTGAAGTTTTCGGCCTTTCCATTACCAATCAAAAAAACGATTTCTTCGATCTGGCGGTGAGAAAAATTGGGAATATCCAGCTTCCTCCCCCTGAAAGCAGGGTACATATCTGCCAGCGGGACGGCGATTTCCTGCCACTCACCGGAAGTTTCGAAGGAGGCAATGTAGGAATGACGGGTACTCGAATCTTCCTTCACCCGAAATTGGTAAGGCTTCCCGTCACCTTTGAGTTTGATTACGATTTTGCTGTTCGCGTCCACTTTCATTTTTTCAAAGCCGTAGCGTACCGACGAGAACCCTCCGTTATTTTCCAAAGAC
>JBBSKK010000172.1:0-6737 GCA_038256395.1 Cytophagales bacterium
CACCCTGCAAATCGAAGCGGTTTTTTGGATTGGAAAGGTCGATTTCTCCGTCGAGAATAAACGTCAGATTCTCATCGCGAGAACTCACGTGACCGTTGAAGTAGGCTTTCTGCAAATTGCCCCGCAATTGCACATTCCGGTAATCGTAGCCGCGAAACCCCAGCCGATTGACCGCAGCATCGAGGTTGACAGCAGCCGTGGAAATGTCGAATCCCTTACCGTTGACCTTACCCGAAAAGTCGAGTTTTTGCAATTTTTCCGGCTCGTCGAACAGGATTCCCAAATCCAGATCGACGGTTTTGAGCAATCCATCGTAAGTCGAAGTGAAGCGGTCGGCGATGCGGAAGGACATGTCGGTGTCCAGTTCGCCAATCTCGGTCAGGACGTGGCTTTTCAGGTCGAAATCATCCACCGTTCCCCGGAACGTGCCGTCGATGGCGACCATGCCAAACTTTTTGAAAGTTTCGTGCAAGTCCGTTTTGGGATAATACTGCACGATGTCGTCGGTCTCGATGCGCGAACTCGCCAGCTTGAAATCCATCGTAGTGCGGCTGAACTCCGGCAAGCCTTTGAAGCCAAACTCCCCCGCCAAACGACTGCCTTTGCCGAAGCGTAAGTCAGTATTTTTCACCACAAAATCGTGTACTGACCCGTCGAAATCACCCGAAACGCGCCAGGTTTCGTTCAGGGTTAGTAAGTATTCGTGGAAAAGCCCGAGGTCGTCGGAATACACGCGGCTGTCGCGAAAGTGCGCCGCCATCCGCACCTTTTCGTTGAAATCGCCGAAGGCTGAAGGCTGATCGTAATTGAAGCTGAGGTAGTTGGTCAGGTACGAGCCACCGATGTAGGCGCTCAGTTCGGCGAGTTCGGTTTTCTTGGCGCAATACATGAAGCGCGTGTCAAGATCATGAACTTCCAAAGAACTCTGACGGTCGATGGTCGTCAGGTCGTTGGTGACAAATTTTATCGTATCGCCCAGCACCAAAAAGTCCAGTAATTGCGCGTTCAGTTGCCGCAATTCAAAGTGGTTGTAATCGAAAACGCTGCTTTTTTTATCGTAGGGTTCGCGCGGGTCGTCGTAGTGGAAGGCTCCGTCGGTGAGCGTGGCCTTGCCAATGGTGAAGGGAATATTTTGGTCGGGGACGTAGCCCGTCGTGTCGCCCGAGTTGGTCATTTCGTTGATGCGGGCGATGAACAAGTCCATGTTCGTATCGCCCGTGTTGGTCTTGACCAGCCGCACCTCGGGACGATAAACGTTTACTTCATCGAGATGAATTTCATTAGTGAAGTTTTCAAGAATGCTCCAAACATCGAAATTAATGTCGATCCTGCCCGCGTCGATCATGGGCTGATTGTCAGGATCTTTGACCGAAACCCCTTCCAGCGAAACGACGTCGAACCACTTGATGCTCATCCTTTCCACCGTGAGTGGATAGCCCAGGCGTTCCGAAATTTTCCGCACGGCCATTTGCGTGGCCCAGGTCTGCACAGCGGGAAACTGGAAGGCGATGGTCGCAACCCCGAGCGCGCAAAGCGTCGGAATCAAGACCGCTACCAGGCCGTTGCCGATTTTCCTGAGTACGTTAATCATGCACGTTTTTGGGGTGGAGTTTCGTCCGCCTTGCGGTAATTTACCTACTTTTGGGCAAAATTTCCCGCTTTCCATGAATATTCTGGCCATTGAATCCTCCTGCGACGAAACATCGGCAGCTGTTATTTCTAACGGCAAAATTCGCTCCAATGTTGTCACCACGCAACTCATCCACGAGCAGTATGGCGGCGTGGTACCGGAATTGGCCTCGCGCGCGCACCAGCAAATGATCCTGCCCGTGGTCGAAAGAGCCCTTCAAGAGGCAAAAATAGCGAAAAACGACCTGAATGCCATCGCCTTCACACGCGGACCGGGCCTGATGGGCGCTTTGCTGGTGGGTACGTCCTTTGCTAAGGCGCTGGCCCTGGGACTGGACATTCCGCTGATCGGGGTTAACCACATGCAGGCCCATGTGCTGGCCCACTTCATCGAAGAACCCCGCCCGGCCTTTCCCTTCCTCTGTCTGACCGTCAGCGGCGGCCACACCCAAATCGTGCTGGTACGCAACCACCTGGACATGGAAATCATCGGCCAAACCCTGGACGACGCCGTCGGCGAAGCCTTCGACAAGTCGGCCAAGCTACTGGGCCTCCCCTACCCCGGCGGTCCGTTGATCGACCGGTACGCCAAAGAAGGAAACCCGCTGGCCTACGATTTTCCCATTCCTGACGTGCCGGATTTGAATTTTTCTTTCAGCGGCATCAAGACTTCGATTTTGTACTTTTTACAAAAACAAACCAAAGAAAATCCTGATTTTGTAAAGGAAAATCTGGCCAATATTTGCGCCAGTATTCAACATACTTTGATCAAAATTTTGTTGAAAAAACTCACCAAAGCCATCCAGCATACGGGTATTCAGGAAGTAGCCATCGCGGGCGGCGTTTCGGCTAATGCCGGCCTGAGAAAAACGCTGGAAGAAGTGGGTCAAAAGGAAGGCTGGAATGTCTATATCCCCCGTTTCGAGTACTGCACCGACAACGCCGCCATGATCGCGATGGCCGCGCACTACAAGTATTTGGCCGAGGATTTCACCGATCAAAGCGTGAGTCCGTTAGCGCGAATGGAATGGTAGTTTATTTGTTGAAAGGTTTAAATGTTGAAGGGTTTAATTAGAGTAAAATTCAATAGAAAATTTTACGAACACTTCACTTATCGACAGCATCAATAACTCTGACCTTTCTAAAATAATACCCATAGCCTGAGCATAAATTTCGCGTTGCTGGCACAAGAGAGTGACAATTAAACCTTTCAACCATTCAACCCTTAAACAATAAATACACGTTTCACTTATCACACTTCCACTGGCTGAGTCTCGACGTGGTCGCCGGGGCGCTGATTTCGCACGTGGCGGCCAATCGGCTGCCGGGCGAAAATACGCCGCTCAACGTTTGGGTGACAGTCATTTTGGGTTTGGTGGTTTTGGGAATTTATACGCTCGACCATTTGCTGGACAATCGCAATCCCGAGCAGCCGCGCACGCTGCGACACGCGTTTGTCAAGGATTATGAACCGACTATTTGGCGCGTCACGCTAGGGTCTTTGGCCTTGGCGGCAGCGCTTTCCTGGCTCATTCCCCGGCAGTTGTGGGAGTTTGGCATCGGCATGGTCGTGTTCGTGGCGCTTTACCTTTGGGGCGTTTCCAAGATACCGATGAAAAGCCACCGTCAGGCATTGAAAGAACCTATCACCTCGCTCATCTACGCGGCAGGGGTATGGGGCAGTACCTGGTTTTTGGGAGAGGATATTTCGTGGGAAAGCATCGTTCTGGGCATAGTTTTCTACCTCATTACGGTGCAAAGCCTCCTGCTTTTTTCCCATTTTGAAGCTTTGAAATATCGGGAAGTCTTCAACCTGGCGAATTGGCTGCAACGCCCCGCCACGATACGGATTCTGAAAGGAATCACGCTTTTGGCTTTTATCGTCTGCCTTTCCGTCTGCCTTTTCACCGAATACCGCTACGTGCAGCGGCTTTCTATCATCCTCATTCTCATGTCGGCGGCACATTACTGGATGCTGCTGAATCCCGAGAAGGTAGTGGCCGACGAGCGCTTCCGCCTGGCCGGGGAACTGGTGTTTTTTCTACCGGTGCTGGTGCTTTAAAGTTTCTCCTGTTTTTTTTGCAGGAAAACACGAACGCCCCGCTTGTTGCCCGTCACGATGTCGAGTAAGCCGTCCTTATTCATATCTTCCACCGACACGTGCAGGCCCGAACCGGAATCGTTGTCGATTTCGTGGGGAGTCCAGGTAGGCGTTTTGCCTTTCAGTTGGTACTCAAACCAGTACATCAGCGGCGGATCCAGGCCACCGGGGTCTTTGCCCTGGTGAGCCAAATGCCGCTTACCCGTGATAAAATCGAGGTCGCCGTCGCCATCCAGGTCGGCCAGGGCCAGGCTGTGGGTTTGGGAAAAAGCCTTATAAATCTCATGTTCGGTCCAGGTTTCGTTGCCATCGGTGTCGCGGCTCTGCTCGTGCCACCAGATGCCGTAATCATGGGCTGAGGAACTGAGAATGTCATTCAATCCGTCGCCGTTGAGGTCCAGCACGTACATCTGGGCGCAATCCTGGCCGAGGTTGGCGGGGTGAAATTTCCAGTTTTCCTGCTTGGGATTGCCCGTACCTTCCCACCAGCCGAGTTTGGTCACGACGTCCTTTTTTCCGTCGCCATTGATGTCGCCGTAGCCGACGCCGTGGGTGTACTGGTGCGTCGCCAGCTTTTCGTCGTTGCTGATGACGTGTTTCGTCCATTCCGTATCGCCTTTTTTGGTGGGCGGACTAAGCCAAATCACCTGCTTGGCCGTGGGGTCATTGCCGATAATGTCGAGCCTTCCGTCGCCATCGACATCTACCAGCATCGGCGATTCGTTGCCCAGGTGGTCATGAATCGGGTGTACTTTCCAATAGCCGGGCTTATTTTTTGGGTTCTCGTGCCAGGTGGCGGCCTTACCCGGCCAGTCGATGCGGATCAAATCCACCCAGCCATCCTGGTTGACGTCCATCGCAAAGTCCAGGAACGAATCGCTGTAGCCCTCCATTTTCTTAAAAGTTTTCGGCTCGGCCAGTTCGTGCGGGGTCCAGTTGGGGGCCTCGAACCAGTAGGCCCCGGCCATGACGTCTTTTTTGCCGTCTTTGTTGACGTCGCCCGCCGCTGCGCCCTCGGCGATGAAATCATCGGTAAGGACTTGTTTTGTAAAGTCGACTTCGTGCGCCTTTTTTGATTTGTTCTGGGCCTGGCAATTTAAAAAGCCAAGGGCCAGCAAAAACAACAGGTTACTGGTTTTCATCAGGGTTGATTTTTCAGGATAAGGAGTTCAGATCGGGAGTTCACGGCATTGCCGCTTACCCCGGTTTACTATAAACGCAAAAAAGAACCGTTTTTACTGCAAAGGCTTTGGCATAATAATTTCGCCACGAGTGAATAAACTTCTGTGCAATTTTAAAAAAACAAATCATGAACCAGCAAAATGACCCGGATACCCGCAGCCAAGAAGTCATCCTTGTCACGGGCAGCAGTGGGCTGATCGGCACGGCTTTGATCAAAAAGCTGGCGGGCGACTACCGTATCGTCGGCCTGGACAATGCGGGCTACCCCTACCCGCCGCCCGAGGCCGAGTGCGTCAGCTTCGACATCACATCGGCCGACAGCATCCGGGCGGCTATGGAGAGGGTGCGCTACGCGTACGGAAACAAGATTGCGTCGGTCGTCCACCTGGCGGCGTATTACGATTTCTCGGGCCAGCCCAGCGATCTTTACGAAAAGATAACGGTGCAGGGCACCAAAAACCTTTTGCAGGTATTGCAGGATTTCGAGGTGGGGCAATTCGTGTTTTCCAGCACCAACCTGATTTATAAATCCACCTCGCCCGGCCAGAAAATCAGCGAGGGTTCGCCGCTGGCCGCCACCTGGGACTACCCGCAGTCGAAGGTGGCCACCGAAAAGGTGATCCGCGAAAACCGGGGTAGCATCAAAGCCGTGCTGCTGCGCATCGCCGGGGTCTATGACGACGAAACCCACTCCATTCCGCTGGCGCACCAGATGCAGCGCATCTACGAAAAAAAACTCACCAGCCATTTTTACTCCGGCAGCACCGCGCACGGCAACGTGTTTCTGCACCTTGACGACCTGGGGGACGCGCTGATGAAAACAATAGAACGCCGCGCCGCGCTCCCCGACGAGGTGGCCATCAACATCGGCGAGCCGACGACGCCCAGCTACGAGGATTTGCAGGTGGAAATCGGCTGCTTGCTGCACGGGCAAAATTGGCTGACGGTGGAAGTACCCGAGCCACTAGCCAAGGCCGGCGCCTACGGCATGAACCTGGTCGGCGACGCCTTCATCAAGCCCTGGATGATCGACCGCGCCGACGACCACTACGAACTCGACATCTCGCGGGCCCGCGACCTGCTGGGCTGGGAAGCCCGTCACCGCCTGCTCGACCGTCTGCCCGTCATGGCTGAAAATCTCAAAAAAGACCCGGCCCGCTGGTACACCGAGAACAAACTGGACCCTTCCTATTTGGAGCAAGAGTGAAGGCTCAGTAATCAATGCGCTGGCGGATTTCCTGACAGGCGGTCAAAGCTTCCCGCTGTACCCGACCCGCACAACCTGCGCTCGTTTTAATCCGTGCTGACGTAGCGAAAGCCCTGTCGATGAACTAGCTACGGGCGAGTACCTGACCACGATGGCTGGCTGCGTCGAATGCCACACGCCTGTCGAGCGGGGGCAGATTGTTCCCGAAAAAATGTTTTCGGGTGGCAGAGTCTTTGAACTGCCTACGGGGACGCTGTATTCGTCCAATATCAAGCAGCAGGTAGGTAAGCAGGTCGTATTCCTTGCACGTCAGCGTTACCTGGCTGTCGTTCCCCCGCACTTCCTTAGCTTCCGGCAGGATTTTGATTTTACCAAAAACAATTTCGGGGTTGCCGTCGAACTGCCGCCGCACCGTATTGAGCCGGGCGTTGAGTTCCGAAAGATGAAAGGGCTTGGCCAAATAATCGTCGGCTTCGACCAAAAGGATTTTCATGGGCGTAAGGTAAGACGGGAATCTGGAAGGAAACTGTATTCAATGGTGAGTGATGAGTGAAGAGTGATGAGTTGAGAAAACATTCATCATTCATTATTCATCATTGAAATCTCCTTTTATAAATC
>JBBSKK010000173.1:0-6715 GCA_038256395.1 Cytophagales bacterium
ATCCGCTACGTGCAGGGGCAGGTCGTAGCCGATCCCACGATTTTTGACGACAAAAATCTAGCCGACACCTGGGTGTGGGGCGACCTTGGTAACTACTACGGGGCTGGCGTCCAGGGGCTGAATTTTCGTGAAAACCTCTACCGCGTCTCCTTCAAGGCGGGCCGCAACGTGGGCGACCCGACAGAAATCGTTAAACTGGAACCCAATTTGTCTTATCTTAAAATAGAAAACCGCGTCACCACGGGCGAAGCCGGGTCAGGCGATCAGGTGTATATCTACGCCAGTCCGCTGGGCGAGCAAATTTTGCTGACCGGAACGGTGCCGCGCGGTGCCACGTCATTCACCGTCAAGGGCGCGGTTCCGCGCCCGGCCTACGCGGCGGCTTTTGAGCTTACCCGCGCCTTGCGAGCAGGCGGCGTCGGCATCGCCGGTGCGGGCGATGTGCTGCCCAAATCTACCGCCGTTGCTTCGCCGCGTACCGTCATCGACCAGTACAGTTCGCCCACCTTGCGCGAACTGGCCCAGCAAACCAACTGGTGGAGCATCAATCTCTACGCCGACGCCCTGCTGAAAACGGCGGGCGTCAAGCTAAACGGCAAATCCGATTTCGACGATGCCGCCGAAGCCGAGACCGATTACTGGCGCAAAAAAGGCGCGGATATGCGCGGCTTTTTCGTGAAGGACGGCAGCGGCCTGTCGCCCACCGGCTCACTCACCGCCCAAAACCTCACCGACGTCCTAAACGCCGCCACCAAGGACAAAAGCTTTATAGATTTCTACAACAGCATCGCCATTCTGGGCGAAACGGGTACCGTCCGTAACGTAGGCAAGCGCACCAAAGCCGCCGGCAACGTCCGCGCCAAAAGTGGCTCCATCGGTGGCACCCGCGCCTACGCGGGCTACGTCACCACCAAGGGCGGCGAACGCCTCAGCTTCACCATGATCGCCCACAAGTACCTGCCCGACGGAAGCCGAACGGTGAGTTTGCGGTTGAGGGAGTTGTTGATTCTTCTGGGGGAGCTTTGAAGGAGAAAAGCACGAAAGGAGAAAAGGAGGAAAGGAGGAAAGGAGGAAAGGAGGAAAGGATGAATGAAAGGAACAGGGGTTGCCTTACGGCTGGCGCCAGCTCTCCTTTTATCCATTCCTCCCTCCTCCTTTCCTCCTTTTAAGAAATGCTTTCAACAACCAAATTCTTATTCGTATAAATGCAAAGATCGCCCGCGATCAATAGTCCTTCGCGGACCATTTCTTCGGCGGTAAGTTGGGAGGCGTGTTTTTTGAGGGCCGTGGCGGCGGAGAGGGCGTAGTTGCCGCCCGAGCCGATGGCGGCGATGCCGTTTTCGGGTTCCAACACGTCGCCCGTGCCGGAGATGATCAGGATTTCTTCCTGGTTGGCCGTGATAATCATTGCTTCCAGCTTGCGCAGGTAGCGGTCGGTGCGCCATTCTTTGGCGAGTTCAATGGCGGCGCGCTTCATGTTGCCGCCATAAGCGTTGAGTTTTTCCTCGAATTTTTCCAGCAGCGAAAAGGCGTCCGCCGTGGAGCCGGCGAAGCCGACCAGGATTTTGCCGCCCTGCAAAGCGCGGACTTTCTTGACGTTACTCTTGGCGACGGTATTGCCCATCGTGGCCTGTCCGTCGGCCCCGAGGGCCAGCATCCCGTTGTGCAGGACGCCCAGGACGGTGGTGGCGTGTATTTTTTCCATTATTGTTTTTTGTGATTGGAGGTTCTCGCCTAAAAAAAAAGATTCGGGCCGGAGCCGGAATCGAAGGGTATAACCGGGAACGGTGGGGGAACGTTCAGGATGGGGCGGCGCGGCGGGTATGGTGGGAGGATATTTGCTTATATTTGTGTAAGTTGCCACGAGATGTTCCCAATTTTCTAAACCTTGTGCTTATTAATCAGAATATGCCCGAAATTTCAAGATTCTACGGGTTAGTTATCTTTATGAATTACAACGACCACCTGCCACCACACTTTCATGCCAAGTACCAAGGCTACGAAGTGACTGTATCCATCGAAGACGAAGAAATAACAGGCAGTATGCCAAAAAGGGCCTTGAATCTGGTTTTCGACTGGCTGGATAAAAACAGAGACGAAGTGTTGGAAAACTGGGAATTGGCCAGAAACCACAAAGTACTGAAACCCATTAAACCATTGTCATAAAATGAAACTACTGAAAATAACTTCCGCAAAGTACCTAGGCGACTATTTGTTCCATCTCGAATTCAACGACGGTACCACCGGAGAGGCAGACATCAAAAAGGAGCTATGGGGAGAGGTATTCGAACCCTTGAAAAAAGAAGATAAGATAAAGGGATTCCACATAGAAAATGGAACCCTGGAATGGCTTAATGGCGCAGACTTAGCCCCGGAATTCCTGTACGAACTGGTCGAGCAAGGCAAAACTGAACTATCGGAAAAATGAGAAACCAACTGGTTTTCTTGCTTTTGGTCGTTTGCGCCATGGCTTCCTGCCAAAATCGGGAAGAAGAAAAAAGCGATGGCGACATTTTGCGTTTGCCGCTGACCTTCGTGGAGGGAATCGGGCCGGGTGGGGGGTATAGCCTGCTCAGCGAAGAACATAAGAAAGACGATCCTTCCGCTGAAATGTGGGTTAAAACATATCTGCCCGTGCAGGGAATTCCCGGATCGTGGCGCGGAGTGAAAAAATCAATGGTAGGGCTGGATTTGTACCAACTGATTTATCAAAATTACAAAACCGGGAAAATCAGTCAGAAGGAGTTTGATGAAAGGAAAAAAAGCTGGGAATGGGAACCCAATCCCGAAGAATTATCCGCCGCTCCGATTAAGTGCTACGTGTACGTCGTGAGCGGGAAGGACAAGGAAGGACTGACGGCGGTAATCATCGATACGAATAACAACCTGGATTTTAGCGACGATGTCGTGTTCTACCCTCAAAGCTACGCGATGGACAGCACGATGGCAAAGTATTCAGAAGAAGAAAAGCATTACGTGACCTACGAAGTGTTTCAAGGCGGACAGGTAGTTTCCAAGCAGATACCTATGCTCATCAGGCGAACCAGCTATTTCCCTTTGGCCTACACTTTTCCTCAGTACGCTACCGCAAAATTGAAGGTCAAGGATCAGGTACACAACATTATGTTGATTGGGTCAGGCCGACCTGATTATAATAGTTCCTCATTGGTGCTTGTCGATGAAAATAATGCCGTTCTCAAAGGCTTTTCTGAGCCAGTTAAAGAAGGTGATCTACTTTCAGTGGGCGGACTTTTTGACAAAGTCAAATACCGCAATCTGGGCGTGAATATGTACCATGAGGTACTGCAACTAGGAAGTGAACACGCCGAAAAACTTGGCTATGGCTTACAAACTGGCTATCTGTTTCAACCTTTTAAAGCCAAACTTTTTAATTCGGAGGTGCCTATTTCTTCGCTCGACTACAAAGGTAAGTACCTTTTTGTAGATTTTTGGGGAACCTGGTGCAAGCCGTGTGTGCAGGAACTACCCGAGTTGCAGAGAATTTACGGAGGCGTCGATAAGCAGCGGGTCGAATTTATAAGTATAGCAGGTGGAAATCAATCGCCCGGTCAACTGGAAAAATTCCTCAAAAAGCGCCCGTTGGCCTGGCTACAGATTATCTCCGACGATAAGAACAAGCTGATTGAAACCTACAAAATCACGAGTTTTCCCACGAATGTGCTGGTTGGGCCGGATGGGCGCGTGGTGGCCAGGAACTTGCACGGGGAGGTTTTGGAAAGGAAACTGGCAGAAGTGACGGGGAAATAGTGTAAAATCTATTCCTTACCTTTCGGGATAACTTTAGCAAGTCAGCCTACGGATTTTCAACCTATGCCTCTCCTTTTAGTTCTACTGCTTTCGACATCAGTCCTCGCTTTTATTGCAAGAAAATACTTAGGCCGACGTGTATTTGGTCGGGTCCCCGCCGGAACGCGGCTGGAACGCATTGAAAAAGTCTCGAACTACCGCGACGGAACTTTTCACAACCTCAGCCCCACGCCCGTCATGGTGGAGGGCGTCACTTTGCTGAGCAGCGCACGGGACTATCTTAGGCCCGGCAAAGACCGCCAGCCCAGCCAGCCGCTGCCTTCAGTAAAAACTGATTTGAATGATCTGCCCACCGACGGAACCACGCTGGTGTGGTTCGGGCATTCATCCTATTTGCTCCAAATTGCGGGCAAAATCATTCTCGTCGATCCGGTTTTCAGCGGAAATGCTTCCCCGGTTTCGTTTTTTGGCAAAAATTACCCCGGCAGCAACGTATATGGGGTAGCGGACATGCCCGAAATTGACATCCTACTGCTCACGCACGACCATTACGACCACCTGGATTACGAGACGGTTCGTAAACTTCGTCCCAAAATAAAGCAAGTCGTGGCGTCGATGGGCGTGGGGGCGCACCTGGAAGGCTGGGGCTACTCGCCCGAAATAATACAGGAACTAGCCTGGCACGAGGAAGCACAATCCGCGGGCGGTATTAACCTCACCGCTCTGCCCGCGCGGCACTTTTCGGGTCGGCTCTTTAAGCGCGGAAAAACGCTGTGGTCGTCGTTCGTACTGGACACGCCTGATTATAAGCTGTATTTGGGCGGGGATTCGGGCTACGATGGACACTTCGCCGAGATTGGGACACAGTACGGCCCCTTCGATCTGGCGATTCTGGAATGCGGGCAGTACAACCAGAATTGGCCCTACATCCACATGATGCCCGAACAAACTGCCCAAGCCGCTCTCGACTTGCGGGCCAAAGTGCTGCTGCCCGTACATTGGGGAAAATTCACGCTGGCCCTGCACCCCTGGTACGAGCCGATCGAACGCGTGTCGAAGCGAGCACAAGAGATGAACCTTCCGCTGACTACGCCCATGATTGGCCAGCCGATAACCATTGGCGAAAAACTTCTAAACGAACCATGGTGGCGATGAGTTGTTGGAAACGGGGATTGTACGTCGGGAGTTTTGCCAGCCATTTGTTCAAAAACGTTGATTAATTTTCTCAAAAAACCCTTAACATAGTGGCGTAAGTACACTATCTGGACAGGATTCCCACGCAAAGTCGGGAATCCTGTTTTGTTTTTAGGCATGGCACAGAAGTTTTGGCGTTGGCGGGAATATTCCCAAGCATCTTCATCAACTTTAAACACCGACGGTCATGGAAGAGAGAAAGAGGAGCAAGTTTAGGCGAGCAGCCTACCGTTTTTGGATCGAGTACCAGCAGTATTTTCATGGTACCTCCACCCGGCGCATGAGCCGACGCGCTAAGGCGCGGCGACTGCTTTCGGGTAGTTTTGACAAGCTCGGCATTTTCAAAAAAATGCATCTGGCGGGAATTTATTGAGAGGGCATTTTTCCTTTCAAAATGAATTTTTTTAGTAATGGATGATAAAAATATAAATGCGGCCTCATCGGGCCAATTCAAAATAGGCGGTGACCTGACCATCAATCGGCTGGGCTTCGGAGCCATGCGCATCACGGGCAGCGGTATCTGGGGACCACCCGACAACCGCCGGGATGCACTGCGCGTGTTGCGGCGGTTGCCCGAATTAGGCGTCAACTTCATCGACACTGCCGACAGCTACGGACCTAACGTATCGGAAGAACTCATCGCCGAGGCTCTGCACCCTTATCCGGCGGGAATGCTCATTGCCACCAAAGGCGGCTTGACTCGTCCCGGACCCAATAAATGGGAGCCGAACGGCCGGCCCGAGTACCTGCGGTCGGCATTGGAAGGCAGTTTGAAGCGTTTAAAAATGGAGCGCATCGACCTCTACCAACTTCACCGCATCGACCCCGAAGTGCCGATGGAGGAAAGTTTGGGCGTTCTGAAAGATGCGCAGAAAGAGGGCTTGATCCGCCACATCGGTCTATCGGAAGTGAGTGCGGAGCAATTGAAGCAAGCTGCGAAGACGATAGAAGTAGCTACAGTACAGAATCTGTACAACCTGAACGAGCGCCGCTGGGAGGATACTTTGAAATGGTGCGAGGAAAACAACGTAGGCTTCATTCCCTGGTACCCGCTTTCGGCGGGAACCATCAATAGCCAAAAGGCCACCCAGAAAATTGCTAAAAGACACGAAGTTTCGGAATACCAGGTAGCTCTGGCGTGGCTGCTGCAACGCTCGCCCGTGATGCTGCCCATTCCCGGTACTTCGTCGGTGGCGCACCTGGAAGAAAACGTGGCGGCGGCTTCTTTGCAACTGGACGAGGACGATATGCATGAACTTGTCGAGGTCGCCGATTGACAAAATATATATCCACAGTATGCCAAAAGCCCGCTTCGATCGAAGCGGGCTTTTGTGTTTTGACACAAAGAGTCTTCAAAAGGAAGGTAGGAGAAAACCCAGGCGTTCTAGAATTTTCGTTAAATTGTGAAAAATTTAAGGGACTACGATGGAAAACGCATTTTTGATAAAAACGGTGGATGGCCTGACGGATGAAATGTTCTTTGACCTCTGTCAGGTCAATTCAGAGTTGCGCATGGAGCGCGATCAGTACGGAAACATAATAGTCATGTCACCAACGGGAGGAATTACCGGGAATTTTAACTTCGAAATTTACATCGAACTCGGCTTATGGAATCGTCAGGCTAAGTTGGGCTACGGATTCGATTCTTCAACTGCATACACGCTCCCGAGCGGTGCGGTGCGGTCACCCGATGTTTCTTGGGTGGAGAAGAGCCGGTGGGAAGATTTATCCAGAAAAAATCAAAAGAAATTTC
>JBBSKK010000174.1:0-6669 GCA_038256395.1 Cytophagales bacterium
AATTCCCTTTTTCCAATATCCCTATTCCAAAATGACTCAATATTATATTGCTATTCTCCTGTTACCGAATCTAATGTTGGCCGTGCAACGGGAGTTCTTAAAGGAAGCCAAGGTGCTTGAGCAATCGCTGCGAAGCTTTGCTCCAATGACTTGAATAGCGTGAGATTTCACAAGAATCATTCAATTCTACAACGCTGCCATAGTAGGGGGGAAAGGATCGGCAAAGCGGCCTTTCTTCTGTTCCATGCGCCGGATTTCTTCTTCTGAGCAAAGGCAGGCCTGCAACTCGATTTGGATTAGTTCCTCGTCCAAATCCTGGCCGATGATGACCAGTTCGTTCATGCAGTCGCCGAAACGCTTGTCCCAGCGCGACTCGATGAGTCGTTGGTTCTGCACGAACGAGCCGTAGCGCATCCGCTCCCGGAAGGGCATACTACCGTCACCATACAGTCGATGGTGGCCCAGCGCGAAAGGTCCATGCCGTTTTCTTCGTCCACGAAGCTGAAGGTTTGGGCGACGGGAACGGGCTCGGAGATACCCGTGGACTCGATGAGCAGGTAGTCGAACCGCTTCTCCTTGGCCAGCTTTTCGACCTCGATCATTAGGTCTTCGCGCAGGGTACAGCAGATGCAGCCGTTCGACATCTCGACCAGCCGCTCTTCGGTCCGGGAGAGCGTGTTTTCGCGCTCAACCAGTTGGGCATCTACGTTGACCTCGCTCATGTCGTTGACGATGACGGCCACTTTCAGGCCCTCCTTGTTGTGCAAGATATGGTTGAGCAGGGTAGTCTTTCCGGCTACGATGGAAGCCCGAAAGCACGGTTACGGGCAGTTTTCTATCAATCATGTGTCGTACATTTTTTACAGTGGCGAATGTTGAGAACGTGACCCAAAACCAGACCCGAACTAGCCATATAGCTAAGCAGTTCCAGTCCCGCGTAGTCGTCTTCGAATAGGATAGAAAAGGTGAGCACCGCAAAGCTGATCCAAATGAGCCACAGCCAGGGCGAACCTCCGCTATGTCGGCTAGTTTCGAAGGCGGCGTAGAAACTGACGATCAGGAATAGGTACGAAACCCCCGGCCACCACCCGAAGGAGGCAGCCAGGGTGATGAGTACCGGGGTCAGCAGGCAGTGCACCACGCAAAGCGATGCACTGGCTATGCCGACCCAGTCGGACCGGGTTGTGAGGGAGGGGACTGATGCCATAGCAACTTTAAGGTTGTAATTAGTGGTCGGTACTGGACTCCATACCGGGGTTCAAGACTGAAATCTGATTCGTCAGCCACCCAGCCCACTTATCTATTTTTGGAAATTTGGTATTCATTATCTTGGAATGTTATAAATGCAATTATGTTGCAAATATAAACAGGAAATAAACTTTTTGCAACAATGTTGCAAAAAAAATCGCGTAGGTATCTACCGAGGTGGAAGAAATTCACTGTATTGTTTGCAACATCATTGCATTTCCTTACCTTTGCAACATCGTTACAATCCGTCGTGCCTATCCATCTGTTCGGCACGACCTTCACTTATCCACTTTTAAAACAGTTTAGTATGAAAACAAATCGTAAATGGATGCCCGTAATATTCCTGGGGATTTCTGTACTATTTACCCAATGCGACAAAGCAAAGGACGTAGAGCCTGATGATGAAAATGAGCTGATTACCACGGTACAGTTGAAGTTCACCGAGAGCGGTGCCTCAACACCCCAAACTTTCACCTATCGTGACGTTGACGGAGATGGAGGAAATGCCCCATCGGTTTTCGAGAAAATCACCCTCAAGCCCAACACCACCTACACCATGACAGTAGATTTGAAAGACGAGAGCAAAACTCCGGCGGAAGATATTTCCGAAGAGGTAAGAGAGGAGGCTGACGAACACTTGTTTGTATTTACTCCCAGCCCGGCCTCATTGTTGACCTACACCTACGGTGACCAAGACTCCCGAAATTTCCCCATCGGCCTCACCGGGACGGCGAAGACAGGAGCGGCCGGAACGGGAAAACTGAAAGTGCAACTTCGCCACCAGCCGCCAGTGAGTGGTAACGCAGTAAAAAACGGCACACCCGGCCCGGGCAGCGATGACGTGAACCTCGACTTTGATTTGGAAGTGAAGTAGGGGTATCGAGCGATGACCGGGGAGATTTGCTCTTTTAAGATCGTTTAGAAATGGAAGAACAACCGGTACTCTAAAATCTATTCTCAAATAGAAAAGGTCTTTCGATAATAGAGGGTACATTTGCAACGCTGTGACATGGTTGCGGCTTTATTTGCAAAAGATGCAAGATGCGTGGTTTGATGCGATTCGTATGGTTTATAGCCAGTATGGTACTGTTGATTCCTGTGAGTGCCTTTGGCCAGGATAACAACTGCCAGTGCTTTATCAAAGGCATCGTGCGCGACGACCACAGCGGGCAGCCCATCGTGGGGGCAACCCTGATCCTGCTGAATTCCAATCGGGGCCTGTTCACCGATGCCGAAGGCCGCTACCAGTTCACCGGGCTTTGTCCCGGCAAGCACGTCATTGAGTGCCGAATCGTAGGTTACCATTCTCGTCGCGATACGGTGAATTTAGTAGAAGGCCACGAAGAAAATTTTCGGCTGTCCGAAGAAGAGATTCACTTAAAGGACGTCGAAATTACCGCCCACCGGACTGATGCGCCCACCACGCAGCCGCTTACGACCCTCACTGGCAGCGACCTGGCTAAAACACGCGGCCAATCGCTGGGCGAAAGCCTGCGAGGCATTACGGGCGTCACCATGCTGCAAACGGGCTCGTCGATCGCCAAGCCTATCATTCACGGTCTGCACAGCAATCGGGTGCTTATCATGAACAACGGCGTGCGGCAGGAAGGCCAGCAGTGGGGTTCGGAACACGCGCCCGAAATCGATCCGTTCGTGGCTACCCGGCTGTCCGTGGTGAAGGGTGCGGCAGGCGTCCGCTACGGCTCCGACGCCATCGGCGGGGTGATTTTGGTCGAACCGCAGGAACTACCCATCGACAAGCCGCTCAGCGGGGAAATGAACCTGGCGGGCTTCTCAAACGGGCGGCAGGGAGCCGCTTCGGGGACTTTACAAGGCGGCATCAAAGGACTGGAAGGCTTCGGCTGGCGGGCGCAGGGGACGCTAAAGCGCGGCGGCAATATCCGTACGCCTAACTACTACCTCGACAACACGGGTATCTCTGAACAGAATTTCTCGCTGGGCGCGGGCTATCGCAAGGGCGGCTTCGGGGCGGAGGTGTATTTCAGTCAGTTCAATACCAAAATCGGTATCTTCTCCGGCTCGCACATCGGCAGTGTCACGGATTTGCTCAATGTCATCGACAGCGGTGAGCCGCTCATCAAAGCCGATTTTTCCTATAAAATTGGTCGGCCCTACCAGTTGGTAAAACACAATCTACTCAAAGGCGAAGTGCATTACCACTTTCCCGACGGCAACCGCCTGCAATGGGTTTCGGCCATGCAGTACGACAAGCGTTTCGAGTACGACCTGCACGCCCCGCGCAACAATTCGCTGGCCGCGCTCAACCGCCCCGAGCTGTCGTTTCGGCTCACCACGCTGACCAACGACATCATCTGGGACCACAAGCCGCTGGCTGGCAAGTTTTCCGGGCAGATTGGCGTCAGCACTTTGTACCAATACAATCTGATGGACGGACGACCGCTCATTCCCAATTTCGACCAGTGGAACGTGGGCGTTTTTGCTATCGAACGTTTGGCCAAAAACGGCTGGGAACTGGAGGCGGGCGTTCGCTACGATTATCGACAGCTGACGACCTACCGCTATAATAACCGCCAGAAAACGACCGATGTTTTTGAGTTTCACAATGCCTCGGGCACCTTTGGCGCGGGACGAAGGCTCAGCGAACGCTGGTCGGCACGGCTCAACCTGGGTTCGGCCTGGCGCGCCCCCAACGTGAGTGAACTGTTCAGCGACGGCGTCCACCACGGCGCGGCGGCTTTCGAAGAAGGCGATGCCAGTCTGATTCCCGAAAAAGCCATCAACACCATAGGCAGCGTCCGCTACGAAGGCGACCGGCTGACGCTGGAGGTGGGTGGGTACTACAACTATATTCGCGACTTTATCTACCTGAAACCGCAACCCAAACCCATACTGACCGTGCGGGGCGCTTTCCCCTTCTTTAAATACACCCAAACCGACGCCACTTTCGGCGGCATCGACGCCACAGCGACCGTCAATCTTACCAAGCACCTCAGCGCCACCAGCAAGCTGACCTACCTGCGCGTGACCGACGTCCGAAACGACGCCTTCCTGGTGTCGATTCCGTCCAACCGCTGGGAAAACCAACTTAAAGCGGCCTGGCAGGAAGTGGGCGGGTGGAGTAAGCTTTCCATTATGGTGAGTAACCTTTGGGTAGGTGAGCAGCGGCGGGTACCGCCCAACAGCGACTTTGCGCCCCCCCCTGCGGGATACTCGTTGTGGAGCGCGCAGGCAAGCGGCACCATTCCAATAGGGGACAAAAACTCTCTCGAACTGACGGCAACCGTCGAGAACGCCTTCGACACCGTATACCGCGATTACCTCAACCGCTTTCGCTACTTCGCCGCCGACATGGGCCGCAACCTCTCGCTGCGGGTGCGGTACGTGTTCTAAGAATTTACCAGTTTAAAATCAATCGTTTACCTTACGACGATGTGAATTTCAATTTGAAAGTGAAATAAAAGATTAAGAACATTTCTCGCAAAGCCCCTGAATGAGGAGGTTTACTTCCTGGGCCTGGTAGCCCTTGGGTAGCTTGATGGCGGGAACCAGCAGATCTTCCAGGCAGTTGGTTTCACCGCACTCGTTGCATTTAAAATGTACGTGGTCGTGGTGGTGGTCGTCATCGACGCAGTGTTCCCGGCAGAGCGCGTAGCGTAGCCCTTCGTCGTCGGGTATCTTATGGATGATGCCTTTTTCCAGAAACGTTTTCAGCGTCCGGTAAATCGTCACCCGATCGAAGTGTTGGTCTTTCAGCGCTTCTTCCAGATCGCCGTGGGAAAGAGCAGTGGCCCGATTTTGGAACGTTTGCAGTACGTTCTCGCGGCAGGCGGTGGTACGGAGCTTGTAGCTTTTCAAGGTATCACTAACGAACTGTTCCATATTTATTTTCTAGAAAATGACAAAAGACAAGCAGCAAAGATACGATGACTTCAAAACTTTCATCAGACCCATATTTTGAACCATTTTTTATGCAATGAGGTTGCATTCCATAAAGTTTCCCGCTATTTTTGCGCCATTCAATGCCTTTTGCTATGAAACCCAGGACCTCCCTTTCCACGCCACATACGCACGGCAAAGCCGATTACATCGGGGTTGCCGGCTCGGTACTTTGCTTGGTGCATTGTCTCATAACTCCCGCGCTTGCGTTGGGTTCTTCGTTGTCGGTCAACCATTATGCGGCGAGCAGCGGTCTAAATTTTGTGTTTATACTGGTCAATGGTCTGGCCGTTTTTTTTGCCACACGCGAGCATCGATCTCCTGCCCTGCGGCTGTTCCTGTGGACTTCATTTGCGCTGTTTTCCGTCTCCCTGCTATTGGAACACAATGTTGCCAGCTTCAAAATATTAGGATATGTCGGCTCTGGGTTGCTCATTCTGGGCCATCTTTACAATCTGATTTACTGCCGCACTTCGCGCATGTCACTGGAATGAGTCCAATTATTTTTAAGAAGCTACACCGCCTGTTTCTCGTGAAAAGCGATCACATCCTCCACTTGCTTCGGCGATAAATCGAAGCGCTGAGCCAAGTCGGTGACGGAATGCCCTTGCAGAAAAAGATCGAAGACCGAGCGAGCTAGTACCTCTGTGTCGCCCACCACGGGGCGACCCGCCTGGCGACTAGGGTCGATCTGGATCGCCGACTCGCGGCCCTGCGGGTAGAGTTTCGTCGCCAGCGAGTCGTCACCGAACTCGATGCGCTTGCAGAAGGGCGCTACCACCTCCCGAATCGTCATTTGCAGCGTCTGATCGGCCTTGATGAGTTCACCTATTTCGGCGTGGTAGAAAACGTTCTTGCCGTCGGTCAGGATATTGGCCGTGGCGAAGGGGTACTGCGTGTGCAGCAGTTCGGCCAAGATTTCGCGGGCGTTATTGATGCGCGACGGCCACACGCCCTGCGAGCGCAGTTGGTAGAAGGTGTAAAACTCGATCAGCGTGTGGAAGTCGGCGGTTAGGTTAGCTGAGCCTTCCGGCTGTTGGTCGGCTAGTTGGCCTTTTTTGTACTCTTTCAGCCACTGCTTCACCTGCGCTTCGGGCAAGTCCAGAATCGTGGCAATGTCGGTGACGGAGTAGGCGGTGTTTTTACGCTTGGTGGTTTTAATGGCTTTCACGCGGGTCGGTTTTTTTCTTGAAAGTCAAAGGTAAGGAATACTTGAAAGCAACTTCCCGAAAGACTGGCCGTCTGGCGTTAAAAATTTCGGGAAGTTCTCAAGCTATCTCAACTCCGTGCTTCCTGATTTCTCCCAAAAAATCGGCATGATCGCAGCTACTATCAATTAGCATAGGTTCTATTCTATCGTCGATTTGTCTTCTCAGCTTCCATAATAGTGGCGTTGTTGAAAAATAGTCTCCTTCTACACCATTCACCACGATAGCCACGTCAATATCGCTATCTTCCCCTGGCGTCCCACTCGCGTAAGAGCCAAAGAGATAGACTGTTTCC
>JBBSKK010000175.1:0-6662 GCA_038256395.1 Cytophagales bacterium
TCCGGCGTAGCGGGATGGAACTTCTCCGGCAGTTGCGAATCACTCACCGGAACATACGATTGAAAGGTTTTAGAATTTTCGGCGGATTGCGAGAAGCCGATGTAGTTTTTTCCTAGAATAGACATAAGGTCTTGGTTTAAGTGTTTAAGGTTTAAAGGTTTAACTTTTACAGGTTACTTATAGTGCGGAAAAAATGGAAATGGCCTTTGAATTAAAAAGAAAAGATTTGCGCTGATTTCCTATAAGGACGGGCGCAAATCTTGAAATAAAAACTTCTGCAAGAATTAATTGTCAACTGTCCATTGTCAACTAAATTAAACTAATCGCCCGATCAGATTATCCACCGAAATCCCTTCGGCTTCGGCTTTGAAGTTTCGGACAATGCGGTGGCGGAGCACGGGCAGCGCGACGGCCCGCACGTCCTCGATATCGGGTGAGTACTTGCCGGATAGCAGGGCGTTGCACTTGGCGGCTAGAATGAGTGCTTGCGACGCGCGAGGACCCGCGCCCCATTCGAGGTAGTTGGCGGTGTCGGGCGCGGCGAGTTCGGTATCGGGGCGGGTTTTCTGCACCAGACTTACGGCGTACTCGATTACGTTGTCCGTTACCGGCACACGGCGCACCAGGTGCTGGAATTCCTGAATATCCTCGCCGCTCAGAATTTCCTGTACTTCGTAACGCTCATCGCTGGTCGTGGCCTTTACAATGCTTACCTCCTCGGCGTAGGACGGGTAATCCAGCGAAATCATGAACATAAAGCGGTCCAACTGTGCCTCGGGTAGGGGATAGGTGCCTTCCTGCTCGATGGGGTTTTGCGTAGCCAGCACGAAGAAGGGCCGCGCCAGGTCGTGGCGTTGGCCGGCCACGGTCACGGAATAGTCCTGCATGGCCTCCAAAAGCGCGGAGTGCGTCTTGGGCGGGGTGCGGTTGATTTCGTCGGCCAGGATGATATTGGCAAAAACGGGTCCTTTCAAGAATTTGAAGTTCCGCTGCTGATCCAGCGTCTCGGAACCCACGATGTCCGAAGGCATCAGGTCGGGCGTGAACTGGATGCGATTAAAGCTCAAATCCATCGAAGAAGCGATGGTCTGAATCAAAAGCGTTTTGGCCAAACCCGGAACGCCCACCAGCAGGCAGTGTCCCTGACAAAAAATGGCAGTCAGCAGTAGCTTGACTACGTTATCCTGCCCTACAATGACTTGTCCGATTTCGGTGCGGAGATTTTGGTAAGCTTGCGTCATGGCCTCAGCGGCCTCGACATCAGAAGAGTATTTCAATTTAGTGGAGAGTTGAAAGTTGAGAGTTGAGAGTGGGCTTCGCCGGATGTTTTGAAATATTCCGACATTCACTGATTCAAAATTGGTAACTACTGGTTCTCCTTGGGAGAAAGCCCGAAGATACTACAGTTTTGGAATTCATCGTCCACGCTGATGAAAACGTCGCCCGCTGCTTTCTTGAACCACTCTTCGAGGGCACTGTTTTTCTTATTGGACAGCACGATCTGTGCCAACTTTTCATAATCGTCTTTCAGGTTGGCTGTGTGGCCTTCCGATTTGCTCTTATAGTAAAGGATGCGCATGGCCGAGCGGCCGTCTTCGGTGCGGTAGGAGATAGGGACGCTGATTTGATCGACCTTCATGCTGTCGAGGGCAAAGTACAGGGCCGGATCCATCGAGGCATCCAGCGGAATGCGCGTCAGGCCCGTTTGCGGGTCCATGATGAGGCCACCCGCGTCGGCGGTCATTTTGTCTTCGGAATCGTTCTTGGCTGCTTCGGCGAAGCTCAGCGTGTCTATTTTTATCAACACGTGCAGGCTGTCGAGGTAGCGCGTCGCTTCCGTCACGTCGGTACCCCGGTTGTAATCGGGCCGCAGCAGAATGTGCCGGGCGTGGTACTCGGCCCCACGTGTTTCCAGAAGCTGAATCAGGTGAAAACCAAATTGACTTTCCACAATGTTGGAAATTTCGTTGGGCTTCATCGCCAGAGCCGCCCCCTCGAACTCCGGCACCATCGCGCCGCGCTTGGCAAAACCCAGGTCGCCGCCGTTCTTGGCCGAACCCAGGTCTTCGGAATAAATCGTCGCCAAGGTCGCGAAATCTTCACCCGCTTCGGCTTTTTTCTTGAGGTCCAGCAGTTGGTTGCGGAGTTTGTCTTTCTGCTCCTGCGTCACGCTGGCTACGCGCACTATTTGGCCCACTTCCACCTCCGCCGGAATGTAAGGAAGGCTGTCTTTGGGAATGGTATTGAAAAACTTACGAACGTCGCTGGGCGTAATCTTGACGTCTCCGGCAATTTTTTGCTGCATCGTCTCGACAATCGCCTGGTCTTTCACCTGCTGACGCAGCTCGGTTTTGAGTTCACTAACGCTCTTGCCGTAGGCTTCCATGAGGTTTTTCTCCGAACCGAAGCGCTGAACCATGTAGCTCATTCGTCCGTCGAGCTGCTCGTCCACGCGGCCTTCCTCCACCGTCACGGAATCGATTTCAGCTTTGGCCAAAAGCATTTTGTTGATAATCAGCGATTCAAGCAACTGGCACCGCTCGGGCGTCCGCTGGCCTTCGGCCTTATAGCTCTGAAAAAGCTCTTCCAGTTCGGAGCGCAGGATGTAGTAGTTGTCCACGCGGGCAATGATTTTGTCCACGCTTACGCCCGTTTGGCCCTGCCCAAAACTTAGCGTAGAAAGCAAGCCGAAGGCGATCAGGAAGACGCTACGGAAGAAGGTTGTTTTTAATTTCATGGATTATTAAGTAGAGGGTCTGTGTCTCCACAGACCACGGAAACAGGGTATTTTTTTAACAATAAATAAAAAATCAGGTAACAAACAGAGGGTTAGACATTTTCAACTGTCAACTCAGAAAACTACCTGGTCAGCTTCTCCAATTCCTCTTTATTCACTTTCACGGGGTACTTTTCTTTCAACGAATCCAGCCATTGTTTTTCCAAAATCCGCTGGTAGGCATTGATGACCGTCCCTCGTGCTTCGGCGAAGGTTTTGGGGCGCGGCTCCTCGATTTTCTCCACTTCGATCATCGCCACTTTCCCGCCGGGCAGTTCTACCGTCTGCTTTCCCACCTGCCATTTGGCGTTTTTGACATACGGATGATCCTGCGCAAAGTAGCCACCGCTGATTTTAACGCTACCGGGTGCTTCGAGGTTCATAGCGCGTTCGAGGTCTTTTTTGGAACGACTGAAATACTGAAAACTTACGCGGCGGTTGCGATTCGCCGTTGCCTCAGGCACTGGTACGGGCCGAAACGAGCCGTAATCTTTTTCCATAATGCGGGTAATCGGGATCCCCTGCCCATTGAGGTAGCGCACCACGCGGCCGATCCGCGCCGCCGACATCGAGTCGGCTTCTCCGGCGGTACGCGCCCCGGAGACTTCCACCACGAATTCGGAATTTTTCTTCATCGTGGTTGCCAGAATGTACAGTGTGTTCAACTGCGCCGGCGAAAGCTCGGTTTTGTTATTTTCAAATAAAATTTCCTCGCCTTTCAATCGCAGCGGGTAGGGCGGTTCCGCCAAAACTTTCATCACCTGATTCAAGGTCGCCGTATCCTTCGCTTCGACGACCGTTGCCAATGCCCGCGCAGGATACTGGTATTGGTCGGTATTCTGCTGGTAAAGCTTCATTTGTCCCAGCGAGTCGTCCAGCGAGCGCTGCCAAACCTGCTCTTCCATGACCTGCGACAGCAAAACGCCTTCCCGAATATCCTTCATTAGTGCCTTGAATTCGGGATATTTCTTTTCCAGATTGTCTCTTTCGTATTCCAGGAGTCGTTTGTTCAGGAAATCGTTGTAATAGGTACGCAAAACAATTTTCGGATCCGCTTCCTTTGACCGTGGCTTCAGACGGTTTTTGGTGTATTCCAAAAAGTCTTTGCTCGTCGCGGCGACTTTTTCGATGGTGAAAATCATCGGGTTCTCCACGTCCGCCGAGAAGGTTTCGGGTAGTTTCCATTTTCCTGCCAGCAGGGTGCTGTCGGCCAGTTCGAGTATTTCGCTCCAGGCGTCAGGATTTTCGCTGATTTCGTATTCTTTACGCAGGCGGTTCGTGAAGGCTTTTTTTACCAAGTCACCCCGGCTGTCGGTTAGTACTTTCTGTTTTAAAGAAGGCTCAATCACCGCAAAGGATTCCAGCGGACGTTGCTCGACCAGCCGGATGATGTGCCAGCCGTAGGGAGTCTCGACGGGTTTGGAATAATCGCCAGGCTTGTCCAGTTCGTAGGCGGCTTTCTCGAACGCGGGCACATTGTCGCCCACGCCAAATAAAGGCAGCAGCCCACCCGACTGCCGCGACTGGAAATCATCGGAGTAGACCTGCACGATTTTTTCCCAGTTTTCGCCCTTTTCCAGGCGGTTGTAAGCTTCCTTGATCCGCTGTTCCGCTTCTTGCTTTTTTTTGCTGGAAAAATCCGGCTTCGACTGAATCATCACGTGGGCCACCCGCAGCTTGGGGCGCGCGGGTCGGCGGTCGAGGACCTTGATAATTTCGTAGCCGAATTTCGTCCGCACGGGTTCCGAAATCTGTCCGACGGGCGTGAGGTAAGCCGCGTTTTCAAACGGATAGACTGTTTGAAAAGCCGTGAAATAACCTAAATCGCCTTTGTTGTCCTTGGCCGTAGCGTCCTTGGAAAACTTCGCCGCCATCTCGCCAAAGTCCGAGCCTTCCAGCAACCTGCCCCGCATGGCCACCGCCGCGCGGTATGCCGACAGCGTGTCGGTGGGCGAGGCCTCCTCCGGCACCGCCACCAGAATGTGCGCCGCCCTCACTTCCTGCTTCAGGCGGTTGTAGGCTTCCTGCGTCAGGTCGGCCACGAGTGCTTCATCCCGCAGGTAAGGCGCGGCCAACTGCTCGCGGTAGGAGGCGATTTCTTCCTTATAATCACTAGTCGTATCGCGGCCCTGCGCTTCGGCCCCCCGCAGTTTCAGCTTGGTGTTGGTATAAACCTCGAAGTACTCCGCCGCGCTCAACGACTTGGCCGAATCCGCCGAAAAGCGGTTTTTGGTAAAAGACTGAAAGAAAGCATCCGGGCTGAAAGACTCGTCACCAATTTCTACCAATACGGGTTCTTTGGGGGCGGGGCGAGGCGTTTGCTTGGGTGGCGCAGCCGTTTTACAAGAAAGGAGGACAACTAAGGCGGCAATTATGGACAAAAAGCTTCTGGTCATCTATTCAATCGGAAAATAAGAGCAGGAGTGCCTGCCTGTTCGCATTCACTTCTAAATCAAACAAAACGTGGGTTAAAATATTGCCCAAAGTGCAAAGTTACGGGCTTTGGCCGCCGGATGAAAGGTTTCCGTCAGTATTTGGGCTTAGTTAGGGACATGGGCTGCCCTGGCTCAACTAACCGGATCGCCGGGCCGCCGGATCGCCGGGCCGCCGGGCGGCCTCCGGCTCCTGCTGGCTCAAACAGTGGAAACTACCCTGCCCCCAGATAATTTCGGTGGCCGGGAGCGGAATGATCTTCCGGTTGGGAAAAGCCTGTTCCAGAATATCCACGGCAATTTGGTCGTTCGGATTCTCGAAAACCGGGACGATGACGCCCGCGTTGCAGATCAAGAAATTGGCGTAGGAACCCGGCGTGCGGAAATCGCCGATCATCACGGCCTTGGGCATGGGTAACTCAATAATATTTAGTGGCTTGTCATTCAGCAGTCTCATTTTTTTGAGCAATTTCAGGTTCGTTTGCAGCACGGCGTAGTTGGCGTCGTTCGGGTCGCTCTCTACGCAGGCCACGACGGTGTCCTCGCTGACGAAGCGCGTCGTGTCGTCGATGTGGCCGTCGGTATCGTCGCCGACGATGCCGTCCTCCACCCACAAGATTTGCTCCACGCCGTAATAGTTGCGGAGGTATTCCTCGATTTGTGCCTGATTCAAATCCGGGTTGCGGTTGGGATTCAACAGACACGACCGACTCGTAAGCAAGCTCCCCGCGCCATTGAACTCCACCGCCCCGCCTTCCATAATAATGCCCGGCTGCACGGTGAGTAAGCCCAAATGCTCGGCCACGGCCAGCGGGGTGCGGTTATCGTCGTCGTAGGGTGGGTACTTGCCACCCCAGGCATTGTGGCCCCAGTCCACCACCAGCCGCTGCCCGGTGTCGGGATTGAGCAAAAACGCCGGGCCGTGGTCGCGGCACCAGGCATCGTTGGTAGGTTTTATTACGAATTCAATTTGTCCCAAATCAACCCCGAATACCTCTAATTCCTGAATAATGAAAGCTTTGAGAACTTCGCCGTTCGTCACGATTCCTACTTTCTCGCCCTGGCTGATGGCTTTGATAAAAGCCAAATACTGCGGCCGCATCTTGGCCAGCTTGTCGCCTTGCCACGAGGCTTCGTTGTGCGGGAAGGTAAGCCAGGTCGCGCGGTGCGGGTGCCACTCGGCGGGGAAGTGGAAGCCGAGTTGTTTGGGCGTAAGGGTGGGGGCGGTTTTCAAGAGCAGGTTTTCATTTTATTCGCAAAGGCGCAAAATTACGCTTAATAATAGATTTTTTTTGGATAAACGCTCAGGACATGGTCGCTTTCTCCGCCGATAAAAATGCCGGCCCCGTCTCCCGACAAGCCACTTTCCGATTGGAAGGTGATAGGTACTAAGTAGATGCCGCCGCCGTCCCCCTTTCTTTGACAATTCTGCGAAAGATTTGCAGAAAATTAAA
>JBBSKK010000176.1:0-6611 GCA_038256395.1 Cytophagales bacterium
GGAACAGCAGGGCTTTGAAAAATGCGTGGGTGATAACGTGGAACATGGACGCCGAGTAGGCCATCACGCCCAAACCCAGGAACATATAGCCCAACTGACTCACTGTGGAGTAGGCTAGGACTTTCTTGATGTCGTTTTGCAAAAGGCCAATCGAAGCCGCAAACAGGGCCGTGACCGCGCCGACAACCGCCACGATTTCCAGCGTTTCGGGAGCCAATGTGTAGAGAACGTTGGAGCGAATCACCATGTAAATTCCGGCCGTGACCATCGTGGCGGCGTGGATCAGGGCCGACACGGGCGTCGGTCCCGCCATCGCGTCGGGCAACCAGGTGTAGAGCGTAATCTGCGCCGACTTACCCACCGCTCCCACGAAGAGCAGCATCGTAATAGCGAATACCACGTGGTCGCCCACGGGTAGTCCGGTAGCCTGGCGGAAAACTTCGGTGTATTCGACCGTGCCGAAGGCGTTAATGATGGTGAATATGCCCAGCAGAAAGCCCAAATCACCGATGCGGTTCATGATGAAGGCTTTGCGGGCGGCATTGTTGAAGTCAGTATTTTTATTCCAAAAACCAATCAACAAATACGAGCAAAGCCCCACGCCTTCCCAACCGATGAACATGATGACGTAGTTGGAGCCCAGCACCAGCAGCAGCATGAAAAACAGGAACAGGTTCAGGAAAGAGAAAAACTTCCCAACACCCGGATCATGCTTCATATAGCCGATGGAGTAAATGTGAATCAGCGACCCTACACCCGTGATTATCATTAGCATCAAGAGCGACAACTGATCGATCTGGAAGGAAAACGGAATGTTCAATTCACCGACCCGAATCCAGTCAAACAGCGAAACGACCATTGGTTGACTACCCCCTTCCTTGAAGGCAAAAAGCACCGCCACCGAAGCAGCAAAACTCCCCAAAGCCGCCAGCGAGCCAATCAGCCCGACGGCGGCTTTGGGAATGTGACGAAACCCGATCCCGTTGATCAAAAACCCGATCAGGGGAAGAAGTGGAATCAGGATGAGTAGCGTGGTATTCAATTTATGAATGATAGACCGGGTCGCCGGTGCGATGATAGAATGATAGAATGGATATGAAGCCGAAAGCCGATCGCCGACTGCCGAAAGCCATCTATCCTTTCAGCTTATTCAAGAAACCAATATCGATTGTCCTCGTATTCCGGTAAATCATCACGATAATGGCCAGGCCGACGGCCACCTCAGCGGCGGCTACGGCCATAATGAAGAAGACGAAAACCTGGGCGGAAGGGTCGGATTTGTAGGAGGAAAAGGCGATCAGCATTAGGTTGACCGAGTTGAGCATTAGCTCCACCGACATAAAAATAACAATGGCGTTTCGACGAATCAGAACGCCCAGAATGCCGATCACGAACAGGGCCGTGCTGAGAATCAAGTAGCTTTTGAGCGGGATAAGTTGAATTATATCCGGTATCGAGGGTTCCTGCATGGAAAAAAGCCGTTGGACAGTAGATTTAAGGGCCTTTTGACCCGCAAAATTCGGGCAAATTTATAGATAAAAATTCCTTACTCAAGCCTTGAGCGCGGGATTATTCTACCGCTTCGTTAAAGCGCGGAGTTTAATCTCGGTCAAACGGCGCTTGGTGTCGAGTGGGAAATCGTTTTTGACGATCCAGTCATAAAAAGCAGGTTCTTTTTTCAACACATCAACCACCTTTTTACCGTTGTGTTTGCCAAAATTGAAAACTTCTTCGCCCTGCTCGTTGAAAATCATCCTTCCGGCAAAGTCCACGTTCGGTGAGGCGGTGAGCATATGCAATTTGTCCATGTCGTTGTGGATGGGTACCGTTTCGTTGCCGTCGTCGTCGGTTACAGCCATGTCGGCGTAGTGCTTGATTTGGGCGTTTAGTACTTCGTAGGTTGCCAGGGCATCCACTTCCGCCCCGTGCGCCCCGATCAGGTCTTTCCCGCAGTAAAACTTGTAGGCAGCGGTCAGGTTACGTGGTTCCATGAGGTGGAAAATGCGCTGGGCGTCGATCAGGCGGCGTCCTTTGGCGTCGAAGTCCACGTCGGCCCGCAGGAATTCCTCCACCAACATCGGCACGTCGAAGCGGTTGCTGTTGAAGCCCGCCAGGTCGCAGCCTTCCAGAAACTTCACCAGGTCGCGGGCAATCTGCTTGAAGGTAGGGCAATCCGCCACATCTTCGTCGTAAATCCCGTGAATCAGGCTGGTTTCCAGCGGAATGGGCATCTCGGGATTCAGCCGCCAGGTACGGACTTCCTCGCTGCCGTCGGGCAGCGCCTTCACGACGGAAATCTCGACAATGTGATCTTTGGCAATATTGATGCCCGTCGTTTCGAGGTCAAAAAAGGCGAGGGGACGTTTTAGTTTTAGCTGATGAGGCATTAAATAATGATGAGTGATGAGTGATGAGTGATGACCGGGCTGGCGAACCAGTGGGTGCGAAGGTACTAGGAAATATGGTACGGGTCGGTGCGCCGGTGCGATTCAGCCCGTTTCGTTTGAGAACTCTTTTGAGGCAGTTTCCCGATATTTCCGACACCTCGTTTCTTTACTTGCTTTTTGTTATCTTTTCCGTCAAAAACTTACTTCTTCCTTAAACAAAATTAACCTCCGCCGTCAGCTTTATTCCAAACTTCTCCTCCACCGAAGCCTGTACCTCCGCCGCCAATTCCTTGATCTGCTGACCTGTACCGCCGCCGTGATGTACCAGAACCAAGGCCTGTCGATCATGAACGCCCACCGCGCCCGCGCGATGACCCTTCCAGCCCGCCTGCTCGATGAGCCAGCCCGCTGGTACCTTCACCTTGTCATCACCGACGGGGTAGCCGGGCAGCGCGGGAAAGTCAGCTTTTAGTGCTTCAAATTGCCCCTTCTGAATTTCGGGATTCTTGAAAAAGCTACCCGCATTGCCGATTTGGGCGGGGTCGGGAAGCTTACTTTGGCGGATTTTAATCACGGACTCGCTGATGGCTCGCACCGAATGTTCGGTGACGCCCATCTCGTCCAGCGTTTTCTGAATATCGCCGTAGGAAATGTTGTAAACGGGCTTTTTCCGCAGGCGGAACGTGACTGAGGTAATGATGTATTTATCCTTCAAAGTTGTTTTGAAAACGCTTTCGCGGTAGCCAAAGGCGCAGTCCGTTGCGTCGAACGTTCGCAAAACTCCGGTGGCGGTTTCGACAGCTTGCAGGTTTTCAAAAATATCCTTGATCTCCACGCCGTAGGCCCCGATATTCTGCATTGGCGCTGCGCCCACCGTGCCGGGAATCAGCGAGAGGTTTTCTACGCCGCCGTAGCCGTTTTCCACGCAATGCAGCACGAAGCCGTGCCAGTTTTCGCCCGCGCCCACGCGCAGCATCACTTGGTCGTCGTCTTCGTCAACTACCTCTATCCCATTTATTTCATTGCGAATGACCAGCGCGTCCACGTCATGTGTGAACAGCACGTTGCTGCCGCCGCCCAGTATCCATTTGGGCGTGGCCGTCCAGCGCGGGTCGCGCAGCAATTGCTGCAATTGCTCGACGGAAGCAATGGCGACGAAATACCGGGCTTTGGCCTCGAATCCGAAGGTGTTGTAGGGCCGAAGGGATACGTTTTCTTTGATTTCCATGAAGTCTTTTACAAAAAACAAAGGTAGATAATCGCGGCACAAACGCGCGAAGCCGCTAATTTTATTCGTTTTTGCTTATGTTTGTGCGTTAATCCTGAATGACTCTACCGATGATTTTCAAAAAGATACTTCTGCTCCTGCTAATCGCCGCCGGAACGTGGGGAACGACGAGCTGTGCCAAGAAAACCGTCGGTACTTCGGCGAAAGACCGCTACGAGGACAACCTGGAAAGCGTCCGGCCCCGCTACACCTACGTGGAGCCGGTGATCGAAGCCGCCGAGCCGCCGAAGGAGAAGAAAAAGGAACCCGTCAAATATCGCCCCACCAAGACCGAAGAGCCGCTCTACGTCACCAAGCGCGTGGAGGCCGTGCTGGACACGATGGCCCGGCAAAACAGCGCCATCCGCTACATCAAAGGCTACCGGGTGCAGCTTTATGTGGGCAACACCCGGCAGGAGGCCGACGCGGCCAAATCCTACGTCTATCAGATTTTCCCCGAACTCTACCCCTACGTCAGCTACTCCTCGCCCACCTATCGGGTGAAAGCCGGGGACTTCATGTACCGCGCCGACGCCGACGACTATCTGGAACAAATTCGCCAGCAGTATCCGGCGGCGGTGGTCTTGCCCGATCGGGTGGAGATCAAAAAAGGACTACAAATCCGGGCGTCCAACGACGTTCCCAAATATTGATTTTCAAACCAGAATCTTCATGAAAAAAGCACTCATCACCGGAATTACCGGGCAAGACGGCGCCTACTTGGCCGAACTCCTCCTCGAAAAAGGCTACGAAGTCCATGGCATCAAGCGCCGCACGTCGTTGTTCAACACCCAGCGCATCGACCACATTTACGAAGACCCCCACGAGAAGGACGTTCGCTTTCACCTGCACTACGGCGATCTGAGCGATTCGACCAACATCATCCGCATCATTCAGGATGTGCAGCCCAACGAGATTTATAACCTCGGGGCGATGTCGCACGTGCAGGTGAGTTTTGAGGAACCCGAGTACACCGCCAACGTGGACGGTATCGGCACGCTCCGCATTCTGGAAGCGGTGCGGCTGCTGGGATTGACTGAAAAAACCAAGATTTATCAAGCATCTACCTCTGAGCTTTATGGTTTGGTGCAAGAAGTGCCGCAGTCCGAAACGACGCCCTTTTACCCGCGCTCGCCCTACGCCGTGGCCAAGCTGTACGCTTATTGGATCACGGTCAACTACCGCGAAGCTTACGGGATGTTTGCGGTGAACGGGATTCTGTTCAACCACGAATCGCCGCTGCGAGGCGAGACTTTTGTAACGCGCAAAATTACCCGAGCCACCGCCCGCATTGCGCTGGGTTTGCAGGATAAAGTCTATCTGGGAAACCTCGACGCGCAACGCGACTGGGGCCACGCCAAAGACTACGTGGAAGCCATGTGGCTGATTTTGCAACAGGAAAAGCCCGAGGATTTCGTGATTGCGACGGGCGAAACCACCCGCATCCGCGACTTCGTGCGCATGGCCTTCGGTGAAGTGGGCGTAGAGCTGGAATTTAAAGGCGAAGGTGTGGAAGAAAAGGGCTTTGTGTTCAAATGTAACGATCCTGAGTACCAACTTCCCATCGGCAAAGAAGTGGTAGCCATCGACGAGCGATACTTCCGCCCCACCGAAGTGGAACTGCTCATCGGCGACCCCACTAAGTCAAAAACCAAGCTAGGCTGGCAACCCAAATACGACCTCAAAGCTCTGGTCAACGACATGGTCGCCGCCGATGTCCAACTCTTCAAGCAGGATCAACTTCTGGTAGGAAGCGGCCATCGGGTGTTGAATTATTTTGAATAAAGGAGTACCTGAGTACCTAGAAAAAACTGCAACCAACTTTACTTACTCACTAAAATTCAACTCTTAGGTACTTTGGTACTCAGGTACTCCTACTAATTCAAAGACGGATCCACCGGATAGTGCGCGATGGAGCGGTACTTGCCGCCCATGTCTTTCAGTACTTCGCGCCAGAAGCCGTGGGCGGGGGTGGAAAAAACGAATTTTGCTTTGCCGGGCGTGACGTACCACGCCTTTTGTGCCAGTTCATCTTCGAGCTGGCCGCCGCCCCAGCCGGAGTAGCCGACAAAAAACCGCAGGTCGTCGTGGTTCAACTGGCTTAGATTGAGCATCGTCTTCACACTTTCAAAATCACCGCCCCAGTAAACCCCATCCGCAATCTTGCCGCCGCCTTCGATCAGGTCGGGCCGACGGTGGACGAAATGCAGCGTATTTTTCTCGACCGGGCCGCCCAAGTACAGCGGAATGTCCTGGTAAATGGTTTCTTCCAGCACGTCGCCCAGCATCACATCGGTAGTTTGGTTGAGGACGAAGCCGAAAGAGCCGTGCGAATTATGGTCGCACAGCCATATGACACGGCGGTCGAAGTTGGGGTCGCCCAGACACGGCTCGGCGACCAGCATGCGGCGGTTGGCAAGGGGCGTGGGGGTTGGCATATCGTGGAGAGTGATTGGTTTTCGTAGGGTAATATACTTTGAATTTTCAAAAATTGAAATCTCCAAGTGTTTTTTATCAATTGTCCTTACCATCTTTCTTTTTTATATTTGAGAAAAAGTGGCGCGTCAGAACCTCCTGATTTGCCGTTCTTCTGGTACTCCAACCGTAAATAGTATGATTCGCGAAAATCGATTAAACGACCTTTTGGAAGCCCCCGACGCCTTACTCCTCATCAAGCAGGCGCAGACAATCCTAGCCGACGAATCCAATCGCCGCCATGCGTTCCGCGAGTGGCTGACTGAGGAGGTGAAAGCAGAGTTCATCAACGGCAAAATTATTATGCACTAACCTGCTAAGCGGCGACATTTGAACGCGAC
The DNA here is from genome assembly GCA_038256395.1 of Cytophagales bacterium. Taxonomy (GTDB): domain Bacteria; phylum Bacteroidota; class Bacteroidia; order Cytophagales; family Spirosomataceae; genus Persicitalea. Next base: position 6,471 of record JBBSKK010000176.1, read on the forward strand.
ACAGAATTTGTTTGTGTTGCTCCACGTGTTTGTCCACAAGTATGATTTGGGAGTCGTAAATACCGAAAAAGCTTTGGTAGGCCTGACGCGTAACGATTACGAGCCGGACATCTGCTACTGGAACGCCCAAACCGCCGCTAC
>JBBSKK010000177.1:0-6593 GCA_038256395.1 Cytophagales bacterium
CAAACAAGCCGACAAAGTAAGCGCATCCATTAGCCATGAAAGCGCAGAAAGCCGCTGGAACTATTCCAGCGGCTTTTTTATTGATGCCGGCCTGAAATTATTTACTGCATCACTACCACTTCTTTGCGGAAAGTGTGGGTGCTACCATCCTCAAACTTCACCTCGGCCACCACCACGTAGTAATTTTCCGTAAGTGGTGTTTGACCGTCTAGTTTTCCGTCCCAAATCGCATCGCCGTTGCTCAGCGCGAGGTTTTGGGCACCGTGAACGGCGATGCCCCAGCGATTATATACCCGCAGAGACGAGAATTGCAGCGATGGGAAAGGGAAATGCACGGTAAGCTGGTCGTTTTGCCCGTCGCCATTGGGCGAAAAGCTTGTGGGAACGAAGATGGTATTCGCGCAGTCGGAGCGCATCGTTACCTTGCGCGAAACCACGCAATTTTCCGCGTCCCTGACCGCGATTTCGTAGTCACCCACCGCCAGGTTTTCGAAGGAATTTCGTGAACCGTAATTCCCACCGTTCAAGGCATATTGCATTGCAGTCCGGGCCTTGGCCTGCACCGAAATCACGCCGTCGGCAACTCCGCAGGAAACGGGGGACAGCGAAACGTTGCTAAGCGCGGGTCCTTCGCTACCCACCACGGTGGCCGTCCGGGTATCGGTGCAGCCCGCCGCATCGCGCATCGTGACGGTGTAGTTGCCCGCCGCCAGGTTGCGGAAGTCGGCCCCCGGCTGGAACTTGTTGCCGTCGATGCTGAACTGGGCGTTGGCGGCGGCGGTCGTTACCGTGATGCCGCCATCTGCTTTGCCGCAGGTAGTGGGGGAGGCTGTGGCAGTAGCGATTTTGGCCGCGCCGGACTGAGTCAGCGTGGCTTTTTTGGTGGCGGCGCAGCCCGCAGCATCCTTGATCGACACGGTAAATTCGCCACCCGAAAGTTTGCCAAAAACGTTGCCAGTCTGGTAGTTGGTGCCGTCGATCGAATATTGCAATACGTCCGAACCCGTGGCTAGAACGGTTATTTGGCCATTGGCCTGGCCGCAGGACGGGTTTCGGGCTTGCATATCGCTGATAGCCATGTCTACAATCTCAATTTTAATAGGAATCGCCGGGCTTTCGGTGTTGTACAAGGTTTGGGTAATGTAAAAAGTAGTCGTCTGGGCAATTTTAGGACTGAAATTATTACCCTGCGCCAACAACTTGCCTTTGTTCGCCGAATCGTACCAGCGAATATTTTTGCCCGTGACGGTTAAATTGATGGATTGTCCCTTGCAGTACTTATTGCCCGATTTTAGCACGATGCGGTAAAGCTCTACTTTGCCACCGCCTTCTTCGTCGCAGTAAGGTGGGTTTAGGATGTTGGAGTAAGTGCCTTTCAAACTTTCTTCCACGGGGTCATATTTCAAATCCAGCGACCAGTAGCAGGTAAGCGGCGTGTTAAGCGAGCCGTTGCTTTCCGATTCTTTGAATTTTACAGTCGTGGCCGTGACGCTGCCCTTTACGTAAGCCAGCCCGCCAAAGGCCACCTTGGGGTTAGCGGTCTGAGCCGTGCCGCCCAGCGTAGCCCCGGATTGGGTGAAGTTGCCAAAGTAGTTGAAAATGGCATTGTTGGGGTCGGAAGGGTAGGTGACGCCCAGCCAGTAGCCGGCGTAATTTTGACCAAGCGCGATGCCAATTCCCGCCGTTCCCCAAAAAACCAACAACAATATGCTGGTTACTACGCGCTTGCTCATCATTTCGCCCCGTATTTGTGTGTCGGTCAAATGTACAAAAGCATTTTTAAACCAAACAAACCGCTTTCGAAAAAGCTATTCCTTCGTCACCACCTCGTCCAGATTCAGCAGCACGTTGGCTGACACCGTCAATGCGGCCAGTTCGGGCGACTTGCGGCGAACGTCGTAGGTGAGCAGACTGTCAATTTCGTTGGGTTTTTGGCGGTACTCGCGCAGGGCTTTATTATACACGTTCAGCATCACGCTCAGGCTTTTGGGCTTAATCGCTTGGTAGGTCAGCTTACGGTAGCCTTCCTGCAACTGCTGCTCGGGCGTCTTGCCTTTGCGCTGCATATACTCGGCTAACCGCTGGGCCGATTCCAGATATACCGGGTCGTTCATCGTCACTAGTGCTTGCAGCGGCGTGTTGGTGCGGATGCGCCGCGACTGGCAAAATTCTCGGCTCGGGGCGTCAAAAGTCGTCATGGAAGGGTAGGGGGCCGTGCGCTTCCAGTAAGTGTAGAGGCCCCGACGGTAGCGGTCTTCGCCTTCGCTTTCTTTCCATTTGCTGCCGTCGTAGGGCGAGAGCCAGATGCCCTCCGGCTGCGGCGGCATCACGCTCGGGCCGTACATTTTGTCGGCCAATAGTCCGCTGACGGCCAGCGCCTGATCGCGCACCTGCTCGGCGCTTAGCCGCACACGCGGGCCGCGGGCCAGCCAGTAGTTGTAGGGGTCTTTTTCCTGTTTTTCCTTATTAGTTATCGAGCTTTGGCGGTAGGTGGCCGACGTTACTATTTCTTTCAGGAGTTTCTTGGTACTCCACCCGTAGTCTTCCATGTAGGCTACGGCCAGCCAGTCCAGCAGTTGGCGATGGGTAGGTTCGCTGCCCTGCGAGCCAAAGTCCTCCACGGTTTCGACGATGCCCAGACCGAAGAGTTGCTCCCATAGCCGGTTGACCATCACGCGGGCCGTGAGCGGATTGTCGCGGCTTACGATCCAGCGAGCCAGTTCCAGCCGGTTGGCGGGCTGCTTTCCCTTGGGTATTTTGCCAAAGGCGGCGGGTACGGCGGGCTTTACTTCCTTACCGTGGACCAGCCAGTTACCGCGCTCGAAGACGTGTGTTTTGCGGGCCAAATTATCGCGCCCTTCCCAGAGGATGGGGGTGCGCTTGCCGCCATCTTTTAAGGATTTAGCGTAGTCCACCAGCATAGCTTGGTAGCCAGTGCTTTGCTCGCCGGGGAGGGCTTCTTGGAATGCCACCCACTTAATGGAGGTAAATTTCCCGGGTTCTTTCGGGTCGCTGAACGCTAAGTAAAGCGAGTGCGTCCCCTTGATCTCCGGTAGCGGCACGATCACAACCGAGTCGCCTACGGTTGGAACTGAAACAACAGCCAACTTGCTGCCTTGTAACGAATCCAGGTACACGCTCATCCGGGCCGACTCGGAACCGCGCTTAAAGCTGACCAGCATCCGGTTCTTGTCCGTGAGGGGTACAGACTTGATGCGGGTCGAACCGCCGTCCTGCCCGCCGTAATACTTGGCGTCGAGCAGCGATGATCTGACGTACTCGTCAAAGTCGTGGGAGTTAATTTTCGGCTCGGTAATGCGCATGAATTGGGTCACCTGCTTCGTCTGCGCGGCGTCGTGCTGCCGCACCCAGTCTTTCACGCGCTCGACGCGGGCCGAGTCCTCACCTTCAAAAAAGCGCAGCGTAGGTGTTTCGCTGACTACGTCTTCGTCGCGGGTACTGTTGAAGTACGCCATGTACTTATAATAGTCGTCGTGCGGAATAGGGTCGTAAGGATGGCTGTGGCATTGTACGCAGCCAAAAGTCGTTCCCTGCCACACTTCCCAAGTCGTGTTCACGCGGTCGATCTGGGCCGCCACCCGAAACTCCTCGTCCACCGTGCCGCCCTCGTCGTTGTTCATGGTGTTGCGGTGAAAGCCTGTAGCTACCAGTTGGTTATCAGTGGGCAGTCCGTCGGAACCGGAAGGCATCAAGTCTCCCGCCAGTTGCTCCGCCGTAAACTGGCTAAACGGCTTATCTTGATTGAATGCTTCAATGACGTAGTCGCGGTAGGCCCAAATGCTTCGTCCGCCGTCGCGCTCGTAGCCTTTGGTGTCGGCGTAGCGAGCCAGGTCCATCCACATCGCCGCCCAGCGCTCACCGTAGGTCGGGGAGGCCAGCAGCCGGTCTACCACTTTTTCGTAGGCGTTTTCGGATTTGTCCTCCATAAAAGCGCGGACTTCCTTCGGCGTCGGCGGCAGTCCTGTCAGGTCCAGGCTCACGCGGCGGATGAGCGTGGCGCGGTCGGCCTCGGGGGATGGGCTGAGGTCTTTTTCCTTTAATTTATTCAAAACGAAATGGTCGATCTCGTTCTTAGGCCAGTCGGCATCTTTCCCGCCTAGGCCAAGCCACGACCAGAAGCCGCCATTTGCCGGTACTTCGGGCCGCTCCACGCGCTCGTAGGCCCAGTGGTTTCCCCAGTTCGCGCCCTGATTGATCCATTTCTTTAAAGTACTCACTTCATCATCCGTCAGGCCGGGGCCTTTTTTAGGCATCCGCTCGTCGGGGTCGTCGGTCAGGATGCGGCGAATCATCTCGCTGGCGTCGGCGTCGCCGCGCACCACGGGCCGCTTGCCGGATTTACCGGGTTCGAGCATTTCTTCTTCAAACAGAAAGCTGACATTTCCCGCCTTCTTGACCCCGCCGTGGCAGGCCATGCAGTTTTTATTTAGAATGGGCTTGACATCGGCGTTGTAGTCCACCTGTTTTTCAAAGAGTCCCAGCCAGGAGGTGATCAGGAAAGTGACGCCGATTCCTATTACGATATAAATGAGTTTCATAGGTCAGGTTTAGGCAGAGCTTCTATGCTTGCCCTTAACGCAAAAAGACGGCAAATCATTCGTTTTACTCTCTCGCCAATTTCTGCATTCGTATTGTGAAAAAAGGAGGTGCGGAATTTATTCCCATCACAATATCGTCCTTTTTCTTAATTTTTTCGGGATGAGGTACTTTGCACGTTATCAGCTACTTCAAAAACTTCAAAAAAATAATTGACTATGATAATTGCAATTTTTTTAATCGGTATTCGATTAGTACAATATTCTTGATTGGTTTTAACTATGCTTCGTATAATTATTTTGTAATAATTAAGTTTTGCCTAAAATAAATTTGGCTTAAATCTATTTTGACCATACTTTTGAAAAGTCATATTACAAATAACATCTCTCGAATATGTACGCCATACTTCCAGCCGCACTCGAATTATGGCAAGGCGAAAACCGAGAGAGTTGGTTGTGGGATTCGACCGCCCGTGTGTGCGGCCCACGAACGGCTTGATTCGCCACAGCCAACTCTTTTTACTCAATTTTCACGCTAACCAAACAAAAACGCAGATGAGAAAAACTGTACTATTGCTCTTCGCGGTATGCCTGGGTTCGACGCTGAGCTTCGCCCAGTCCCGGATGCTAAGCGGCACCATCACCGCCACCGAAGACGGGCAGGGCCTGCCGGGCGCCTCCCTGATCTATAAAGGAACCAACATTGGGGCCAACGCCGACGCCGACGGCAAATTTACGATGAAAGTGCCGGGCGACGGGATTCTCGTCGTATCGTTCGTCGGATTCCTGCCCAAGGAAATTCCCATTGGTAACCAAACTACCTTCGAAATTCAACTCGCCGCCGACACCCGCCAACTGGCCGAAGTCGTCGTGACGGCTTTTGGTATCGAACGCGAAAAGAAAGCGCTGGGTTACAGCGTACAAGAGGTAAAAGGCAGCGCCCTGACCGAGTCGCGCTCGACCAATGTGGTCAACGGCCTGTCGGGCAAGATCGCGGGCGTCCGTATTCAGTCCAACGGCGGGCCGGGCAGCGGCTCCACGATTCAGATTCGCGGCTCGTCGTCCGTGTCGGGCAATAATCAGCCACTGATCGTCATCGACGGGGTACCGATGGACCAAAGCGCCAGCAAAACCTACGGCGGCGGCATTTCGGAAATCAACCCCGACGACATCAAGGAAATGTCGGTGCTGAAAGGCCCCAACGCGGCGGCCCTTTACGGCTCGCGGGCAGCCAACGGCGTCATCCTGGTCACGACCAAGAATGGTCAGGGTACCAAGGGGCTGGGTATTGCCTATAATAGTAACGTCACCTTCGAGCGTCCCTGGATTAAGCCTGATTTCCAGGACACCTACGGCGGTGGCAGCGGCTATCGTACCTGGTACAACGACGGTTGGAGCGGCTCGATCAGCGATGCCGCCCAAACCCAGCAGTACCGCGCCGTGTACGACGCCCGCTACCCGCTAGCCGGTTCTGCTGGCACCGACGAAAGCTGGGGTGCCCCGATGGATGGTCGCCTGGTGCGGCAGTGGTGGACGGGTACCGACGTGGCTCCGCTCACGCCGCAGCCCAACAACTGGGAAGAGTACTGGAACACGGGTTCGACGATCAACAACAGCATCGCGCTTTCGGGCGGGAACGACAAGGGCTTCTTCCGCCTGTCACTGGGCCGCGTGGACCAGAAGGGCATCATGTACTACAACGATTACCACCGCAACAACTTCCGCATCAACTCGGGCTACAACCTGACGAAAAACCTGAGCATCACGATGGCGGGGGAGTACATAAAAACCGGGGCGCGCAACCGGGGCTACACCGCAGGACAGCAGTTCATCTGGTCGCACCGCAGCGTGTCGTGGGAGCGGCTGCGCAACTACGAGCAGTACGAAGACGTCCACATCCAGCGGGCCGTAGCCGGAAAAACGCCCGACAGCGACCCGGCCAACTGGCAGCACACGTACTTCACGAACCCGTTCTTTGCGGAGCAAAACCTGCCGAACGGCAATGAGAAAGATCGTCTGCTGGGCAACCTTGCCCTG